>VGOE01000010.1 GCA_016876035.1 Chloroflexota bacterium | reverse complement strand
AGGCGTTTTGCATGTCCGATTATGGTGGAACAACCAGATGGTCCACTCTCTTGACTATCCTCTGGCTGAGTTCCCTAGAGTTCACTTTTGAATCGTAAAGGAGTTCACTTTTCAAAAATTCCTAACAGTGCTCAACTGCCTATGACCTGACCCAACTCCTGGTCGGTTCCGAGGGTACCCTGGGAGTCATAACTGAGGTAACTCTGCGTCTTATTACACCGCCAGGGTGGCGAGAGGTTCTTTTCATCCCCTTTCCGGGACTGCGGCAGGCGATTAGAGCGGTTCCCGAGATTCTGAAGGAGGGGGCGCTCGTCGCAGGGTTGGAGTTCCTGGAAAAGGATGCAGTGAACATAGTTGAAAAATATCTCGATCGGGAGATCCCTTTCCATGATCACGACGCCTTTCTGCTGGGAATCCTGGAGGGGAATTCCCAGGACGAGGTTTACCGGGCTGCCAATTGTGTGGCTGAAGTGTGCACCAGAAACGGTGCCGAAGATGTGTACCTTCCGCCTGGAGAGCGAGCAAGAAGGGGCCTGTTGGAAGCCCGGGAGAAATTGTATCCTGCCTTGAAGCAAAGCGGCCCTATCGAGGTTCTGGACGTTGTGGTTCCCCGCAGCCAGATAGCCGAGTTTGTTGCCATGGTCAAGGATATATCGCGGCGCTGTGGGATGCCTATCGTGGCCACCGGTCATGCCGGCGACGGCAATGTGCACCTGCACCCTATGGGTATGGGAATGGACAGAGTGGAATGGGAAGCCAAGCTGCCCCTGGTGATGGAGGAGGTGTACCGGGCAGGGGTCTCCCTGGGCGGTACCATCTCAGGCGAACATGGCCTTGGTTTTGAGAAAACCAGATATCTGAGCATAGCCATGAGCCGGGAGCAGATAGAGCTGATGATGAGGCTTAAGAGGGCTTTCGACCCCCACCACATCCTCAACCCGGGGAAGATCTTCCATGAAGGATGATGGCGAAGAAGAAGTGCCCGCTGGGGTCGGTGTATTTGAGCGGGTTGTTGAGGCAGTATGTATACCTGTTAAGGTTCTGCGGATCGGCAGGATCAGGGACTATGCTGTCGGCACTGATAAACCTCCCGATCGAGGCATCGTAGTACCTGGCATTATAGAAATAAAGGCCGCTCTGGTCAAGCCGCTGGCCGGTTGGTGGGCCGAGCCCACCCTACTCCGTTACGCGGCTACGGGGGATGGAGCTAATCGCTTTCAGGGGAAATGGTGATTTTCCAACCCACTTTTTTCAGCTCAAGGAATTCCTTGAAAGACCAGCTTCTCTGCCAGATAACCTGTCCTGATGGATCCTCAGCTTTCAGCACGACTGTCCATCCCAGGGTACTTCGTGTGAGAGTAATCCATTGATGTAGTTTCACAGTCTGTCCTGCGGGAACCATGCCCAAGGATACACGGTCGAATGTTTTGCCATCCTTTTCGTATGCCTCGTGCATGATGGTGAGATCGATGGATGTCTGATTCTCAACTGTCAGTCGGACAGATTCTTGACAAGCACTGCCTGCGAGGATCATAGTTATGGCCAAGATAACAAGGGCTGCCATCTTGAGTTTTCGCCAGTCGTGCCGTTGTGACAATTGGTTCTTATAAACCTGCCAGGGCCGTGTGATCATGAATAACATCTCCACCAGCAGTAGGGTGGGTGGGATGAAGTGCAACCCACTGCCAGTCAGGAACGGATGTGGTGGGTTGCGTCCGCCTCAGAGGGACTTCACACTCACCATGAAACCATGCCCACCCTACCCTGCTGAATCGGTTAATGGCGGAATGGTGATTTTCCAACCCACTTTTTTCAGCTCACGGAATTCCTTGAAAGACCAGCTTCTCTGCCAGATAACCTGTCCTGATGGATCCTCGGCTTTCAGCACGACTGTCCACCCCGCAGTACCTTCGCTGAGAACAATCGGTTCGTCTAGTTTTACAGTCTGTCCTGCGGGAACCATGCCTAAAACCACCGCCACATCCGATAGCTTACCGTCCCTTCCGTATGGTTCGTGGATGATGGTGAGATCGACGGGCATCTGGTTCTCAACTGTCAGTCGGGCAGATCCTAGACAAGCTACGGCTACTACTGCAAGAACCACACTTATGGCGATTACGAGGCCTGCCATCTTGAGTTTTCGCCAGTCATACCATCGTAATGAATGGTCCTTACAAACCTGCCAGGGCCAGGTAATCATGTACAGCACCTCCTTTCATCCGAAGAAGAATGGCAGGTCCTTATTGTTGATGTTTTTTTGCTTGTACTTCTAGCGGATTGTTATCATAGCCATACAACAGGTGACCTAGGCCATATAGTGGAGGGAAGAATGGGCCTAAGGTACGTTGTTGAATTACATGAACTTCCTCGTGTTTAACTATCGTGGGTAGATACTTTCCGGCTTTGTCTTCATTGATGACTACGACGCTACCAAAGCCAGCAGGCAAAGTTAAGCCAGTCTTACCTCCGGTGACAAAGTCCAGCATGCTAGCCATCCATCCTCCGTCTCTTATGCCTATCCCCAGATAACCCCGCGTCAGATGCAGGTCCATTCTATTAATTCCTGCACCAGTCAGGTTGAGCAAAGGGACTGCCGTATTGTTTATGATGAAATCTGGAACAGCCGTGAGAACCTTGTCGAGAGGTTCCAGGAAGTCTAATACAGGGCCTGCAACTTTTACTGCTATTTCCGTCGCGAATGTGGCTGCGCCGACTACCGCTTTACCAACCGCCTTTCCAGCCTTAACAACCGCCTTTCCAGCCTTTTTTGCCGCGCGGCCAATCTTCTTAGTCCACTCTGGCCACTCCCCGGTAGGGTCGATGTATTTGAGCGGGTTGTTGAGGCAGTATGTATACCTGTTAAGGTTCTGCGGATCGGCAGGATCAGGGACTATGCTGTCGGCACTGATAAACCTCCCGATCGAGGCGTCGTAGTACCTGGCATTATAAAAGTACTGGCCGCTCTGGTCAAGCCGCTGGCCGATTCAGGCCGTCCGAAAACTGAAGGAGCCAAAGCTAAAGAACTGGCTGTTCCAAAGCTAGACCACGGACTTTTCGGACAGGCTGGGAATCCACAATGCGTAAACCTTTTCCCGAAAACCCGACCTTGGCTGGTTATCACGCAGATAGCTGCGGTAACCAATCATTATTGATCGTCCTGATCAAGAGGCCTAAGTGTCAGCAGTTTCTTCGCAATCGCTGGATACTTGGCGATGAACAATAGCTCGTCTTCAACAAGGGGTTTCTGAGCTTGCACATTGGCATATCTTGCCAGCTCCAGAACTTCCTGGGCCTCCTCGGAGCCAGCAAAGCATACTTCTATTTTCCCCATCACATGACTGAAGCCCGATATGCCGCTGTACTCCCCAGTGCATATCTCCCTGCCGGTTTCCACAAACTCAGGGTCACCTCTTCCGAGTTCCCGGTAGTCATAGAGTTCATAGTTACTGGCGTCCTTCAAAACGCCGTCAGCATGAATTCCAGAAGCATGAGCGAAAGCATTAGCTCCCACCCCTGGCTGATTGATCGGAATGGGGACCCCAAAAGCATAGCTGGCGAACTTGGCTATCTTCCACGATTTCGATAGATCGATCGGGTCAGCAAGCTGATATTGCTGGGAGAATCCCTTGGATTTGGTAACAGCCAGAACCACTGCGATCAGATCAGCATTGCCTGCTCTTTCACCTATTCCATTGATCGTCGTGTTGATGTAGGCGTCTTGCCCACCATCTATGGCCCCTTTGGCTCCGGCTATCGAGTTAGCCACGGCCATACCTAAATCGCCGTGGCAGTGAAGCTCAATCGGCATCCCTGTATTCTCCGCCAGTATTCTTGCAGTTTCGTAAATGGTAAACGGGCTGTCATAACCCAGAGTATCACAGTACCTCAACCTATCGGCTCCGTGTTGCTTGGCTGCCAAACCAAATCTAACAAGGAAGTCCAGATCCGTCCGGGAAGCATCCTCGGCGTTCACCCCTATGGATTCTGCTTTGTGCGATTTGGCTGCTTCCACCGCTTCTACCATCATGCGAGTGATGTCTTCCCTCGTTTTCTTACCCAGGAACTTGCCAGAAATCATCTGGTCTGATGTGGATATGGAGAGATTGATATGCCTTATTTTGGGGACTCGCTTGAACGTCAGATCCACATCCTCAGCCATGGCCCTCACCCATCCTGCCAATCGAGTGCGTTGCAGAACCCCCATTTCAGCCAACTCAAGATTGGCTTGAAGATAGTACCTCTCATGGCGCGTGGTGGGAAAACCGAATTCCGATTGGAAGACACCTATTTCATTAAGGTAAAGATTTACCATGGTCTTCTCGAGCTTGGACAGCCCTAGCTTTGCAGTCTGAACACCGTCTCTATTGGTTACATCGATGATATGAATCTTACCCATCAATCCCTCCTGAGTGCTCACCAACCAGCAGTTTATAGCTGCGGTCTCAAAAATATGACGTACAATACACTTGATAACGGTATCACAATAGCGGTTTCCTTATGCACGAGTCAGCCGCTAGGCTCGCCTGAAGCGCCGGAGTTTCTCAATTACCGCATCAGCCACCTGCGAAGTGCCCACTGCCGTTTGGGGTTCCTCTGGTTTGAGGTCATAGGTAACGTTCTTGCCCTCCGCAATGACTTCGGCTATTGCTTGCTCCAACATCTGGGCTCTTGCCTGCTCACCAAGATGGCGCAACATCATTGCCCCTGAGAGCATCATGGCCATGGGATTGGATTTATTCTGCCCAGCGTATTTGGGGGCACTGCCATGTACAGCCTCAAACACAGCGATATCATCCCCAAAATTTGCCCCAGGAGCTAACCCCAGTCCTCCAATCAGGCCGGCACAAAGATCGGAAAGCAGATCGCCGTAAAGGTTCGGTGCTACTATTACATTGAATTGCTGGGGCCTCCGCACCAACTGCATATTCATGTTATCCGCCAGCTTATCATCGAACTCGATGTCAGGGTATTCTTTGGCCATCTCTCGAGCAACAGAGAGGAACAGCCCATCAGAGAATTTCAAAATGTTGGCTTTGTGCACCGCTGTCACCTTTGTTAAGTGATTAGCACGAGCATATTCAAAGGCGAACTTGACGATTCTCCGGCTGCGCATTTCAGAGATTATCTTCATGCTAAGCCCTGAGTCTTGCCTGACCGATTCACCCTTGGTTTCCAATATGAACTCTATTTGATTTGCTGCTTCCAGCGTCCCTTTCTCGAACTCGATGCCGCTGTAAAGGTCTTCGATGTTCTCCCTGATGATAACAACATCAACATTCTCGTAGGGTGAAGGTGCCCCAGGATAGGTCTTGCAGGGTCGCACACAGGCATAGAGATCTAACGCCTTCCGCAGAGCTACATTGACGCTCCTGAAGCCGAAGCCCACTTGCGTGGTCACCGGCCCTTTCAGGGCAACCTTGTTCTTCCTGATAGATTCGAGCACAGCATCAGGAAGCGGCGTTTTCAGTTCTTGTTCCGCCACCTGGCCGATTTGAACCACATCCCACTCTACACTGACTCCGGTAGCCTCCAGCGCTCTGGTGGTAGCTTCGGTAACTTCCGGCCCGATGCCATCGCCTGGGATCAGTGTTATCCTATAAGTCATGCAGGAATCCCTCCTCGCTCACCAAACACACTTCTATTATAACCTGAATTTCCCATACTTCTGAATATAGGGAAGCAGTCCTCCCTCATTCAAGATGCCGAGCATCACCTCGGGGAGTCCTTTGAAGGTGATCTCATTACTTTGGCTGACGTCTCTGATGATGCCAGCTTTCAGATCCACATCCAGTTCGTCTCCATCCCTTATCCCGCTGGTGTCACATATCAGGACAGGGAGTCCAAGATTGATGGCATTCCTGAAGAAGATGCGGGCTACCGATTTGGCCAGCACCGCCCTGACGCCGGCCATCTTGATAACCAGCGGTGCGTGTTCCCGGCTCGATCCCAGCCCGAAATTGTTGCCGGCCACTATGAAGTCACCCGGCCTCACTCTGGCAGCAAAGGTTGGGTCGGCATCTTCCATGACATGCTTAGCCAGTTCGGGGAGATTGCTTCTCAGATGAGCAAACCTGCCCGGAATTATGTGATCTGTGGAAACGCCGTCGCCAAACTTAAAGGCTCTACCAGTAGCCACTCACATTACCTCTCTTGGGTCAGTGACTTCACCCCTGATAGCTGTGGCCGCAGCCGTGGCTGGACTTCCGAGGTAGATAAATGCCTCCGGACTGCCCATTCGTCCCTGAAAATTTCGATTCGCAGTGGACAGGCAATTCTCCCCCTTTGCCAGCACGCCCTGGTGAAGTCCGAGGCAAGGCCCGCAGCCCGGCGGCAGCACAACAGCCCCGGCCTCGACCATAGCTTCGATATAGCCAGCTCTGATAGCTTCCAGCAGCACAGCACGTGATGCAGGCGCAACCAGCAACCTGGTCCGGGGATGGCGTCTCTTTCCTCGCAAAATCTGAGCCGCTACCGCCAGGTCATCCAGCCGCCCATTTGTGCATGTACCAATGAACACCTGGTGAATGGGCACGCCCTTGATCTCCCTGGCGGGTGCCACGTTGTCAACGCTGTGGGGCCGGGCCACGGTGGGTTCCAGCCTGGCGATGTCTATATTGATGGTTTGTTCGTACACAGCGTCCTCATCTGGGGAAAGCGGCCTATGGTCGTTGGCTCTTCCTTGAGCTGAGAGGTACTTTCGCGTCGTCTCATCGCTGGGAAAAAGACCAGCCTTCGCTCCAGCCTCTACCACCATATTGCTCACAGTGAGGCGCTGGGAGATGGTCATGTTAGCCACGGCTTCACCGCCGAATTCCAGGGCCTTATATGTAGCACCATCAGCTCCTATCAGTCCAATAAGATGCAGAATAAGGTCTTTGGCATAGACGCCATCTGGAAAGCTGCCGGTAAGTATCACCCTGATGCTTTCTGGCACTCGAAGCCAGGTCTCGCCCAGGCCCATAATTACTGCCACGTCCGTGGACCCCATCCCGCAGGCAAAAGCGGCTAAGCCACCGGCGGTGGTCGTGTGAGAATCAGCACCAATTATGAGGTCACCTGGCTTAGCCAGGGATTCCGCCACTATTTGATGGCAAACACCTTCGCCGACTTCGGAGATCAGGGCACCCGTCTTCTGA
The DNA here is from genome assembly GCA_016876035.1 of Chloroflexota bacterium. GTDB lineage: Bacteria > Chloroflexota > Dehalococcoidia > UBA2247 > RBG-13-53-26 > VGOE01. Next base: position 39,477 of record VGOE01000010.1, on the reverse strand, counting down.
CCGAAGCCACGGAGCAGCGCCTGGTCGTCTGACATCCCGCGATCAGGACTGGGAGCCGCATGATCGAGGAATAGAGCAATTCTCGGGTTGCTGGCCAGATGCTCAAACCCGGCTGCCTGGAACTGCCGAACGGTCAACGGCCCGGTAGCATCTTGCACGAAAGCGAGATCCACCTTGGCGATCACCATATTGCCTGGCCTCGCTTCGGTTTCTGACTTGGCGCTCAAAATCTTTTCAGCTAATGTCTTGCCCATCGCAGTGAATAAATGCTGAACATAAAGTAGCTCTATTCTTCTAAGAATCAGTTGTGCAGGAAAGACGGAGAGGCTCCAACAGGGCTTTAGTTCGATCTACGGGTTATCCTGGGATTACCTATCTCTTTGACACAACAGAATCCCTATCGGCAATTATAACTGATACCGTAGCCCCTGACAAACACGGCGCAATACGATGATTGTCACTCGCCGCTCTTGGCAACCACATTATACATAGTGAACCCCTGTCGAGCTCTTGGGAGAGGGACGTCAGTAGACACGTCCTATTCATACCCGCGATGCAAAGTTCTCTATGAGGCCTGCCGCTTCAGATGCGCCTCCATAGCCCCGCATCTTCTGGCCGATGCGTTTGGCATTTGTGGTGAAAGAAGCTTCAGAGAGCACCTGTTTGACTTTGGCCCGTACCTCATCCACCGGCACGTGTTTCTCGGCTTCGGCGTCTTCAGTCGGCACGATAACTTCTGCTGCTCCCAGAGCGGCGATACGCCGCGCATTGCTCTCCCGCTCAGAGAACGTAGGAATGATAACAGCGGGTGTGTCGGTATAAGGCCCAGTCAGGCAAGCGCCATGCCCACCATGGTGGATTAGTAGATCGCTCCTTTCCGCCATGGCGATTCCTGGCACGTAAGCCTCGTAGTGGAAATTGGCCGGCAGCGAAGCTGGATCGGCGGGCAGGTCACGATACCCCGTGGTCAGCACCACGTGTACCTCCTCCTCGGCCAGAGCCGCAATACAGGATCGCAGTACCACGATGGAATCGCCCCAGGTAACGATAGGCTCAAAGTAGCGAGGAGTCCCTGTATACACCCAGATGAGCGGCTTCTTCCGGCTCAGGGTGACGATATAATCCGGTAGCTTAGCGCCCGCCTTCTGCCACAGAATTGGGCCAACGTATGTTGCCTCCGTGCCTTTCGGGAGCGGATCTGTCTCTGGAGTGCCGACCACCAGCGTCAAGTCTCCAACATGGAGCTCCTCTGTCTTGCCAATACGCGGAAGGCCATATTCTGCCAGCAGTCGATTCACAGTAGGGACAGTGGTAGGAATATCATCGGGCGGCTCTTGCCACCAGATAAACCCCCGGTTGCTCGGATGCATGTCGGCCTGAATAACCGAGACCAAAGGCTTCCGCATCGCTCTTGCCGCAAGGCAGCCAGCGAGATTCCAGGAATCCACGATGACGTCAGGAGCGTAATCGGCGGCGATTTCCATGATGCCATCGAAGTCGTTACGCAGGAAGTCATCATCCTGATATCCGTAAGCGGCGTAGAAGTGGTCCATGTTCCAGATATGTTGCGTGAACGAAGAAGGCAAAACTGTCGGTGTAGTTCTCGGTCTGAATTCCAGGTTGCGCAGGTCGGCATCAGCAATGAGCTTCCTGGGTGCTTGCTCCGGATTGCAGAAGGCCACCTCATGCCCTCTCGTTTTGCCAGCTCCAGCAACCGGCACGGTGCGATTGGGCAGGCCGAGATCGTTGGAAAACAGCGTAGTGAAGAGAAATCTAGCCATCTCTCGTCCTTGCCGCTATACCGACTCAAGCCGTGGAAAAGCTACCACACAACCAGCCCCATTTCAAGCTTATCCGTCACTGAGAGGACACCCACTCGACCATCCCACCCAGTGCAAAACCGGTTGCTCATGCTCAAGCCTAGTCAGCAAGTACCGGGTTGCTGCTGGGCATCAGACAGGAACAGACGATTGGTTTGGCCCACCCTACTGTCTCTTTTGGCAGCGTCTACTACGAGTCGATTCGATCGGTTTCAGCCGAACCACTGGTGTGATAGAATAGTGACTGGGCACATACTGCACTTGCTATTCTGAAATAGGCCAAGTGCGAAGGAGGTGATAAATGCCTTTCGAGACTGGGCCATACCTGACGCTTGCAACATTCTGTGAACAAGTGATTGAGGATAAGTCTGGGGTCTTATCGCTAATTCGTATTGTTGACCGCATGGATATCCAGGCTCAAGGGCCAACTGCTTCCGAGCAGATGCCTCCTGTAGCTCTAAACTGGTTCCTCGTTTTGAATCTAAAGTCAGGGCAGGCACGTGGGAGTCATCCGATCAAGATTGAACCTGAATTGCCGTCAGGCATAAGACTCAGCCCCCTCACATTGAGTGCTCATTTCGAGGGTGAGAATCGAGGCGTAAACATCATAACTAAGTTGGACATGAAGCTTGAGATGCCCGGCGTGTACTGGTTTAGGATTTATGTCGGTGACCAATTTCTTACGCAGGTACCAGTACAGGTAATATACTCCAGGATTGTGACCCCTGCCCCACCGACACGGTAAACACTGGAGGCAGGGTGGTGACGTCATTGGAACAAGTGGCCACCCTGAAGTCCGTACTGAACAACTGTCTGACATATATGGAATTGGTCTCACGTTCAACTAGTTGAGCAGCATTGTTCCAGAAATCACCTTCAGGACGCAAGCCCTCGATGACTTCAGTAGCTAACAACTCCGCACGTCCCAGCGACTCTCGGCTCTCTGTATCCAGAGCAGGGGAATCCCAGTCTATGCTAGCAAGCCATTCGACACAATCACGTATGGTGTTCCACCCCGACAAGTAAGCAGTCATGAGATTAATGAATTCTGTGCGCATGATTTCACCTCCCATACTGGGGCATCGGCGTGCGTAGAATACCCACCGCCCAAGTGACCAATGACATTCTAAATCTCCTATTTGATGAGTTCAATATTTGGACCAAAATCCAGGACGGTCGATTGACCAGTGAATGTATTGCCGCTACCCCATCCTGCTCGTGGCCAGATTCTACCTCCCTAATTATCAAACATTATCATCCAAATGGCAAGCATATTGCAACAACACACTGTGTTAAGCATCGTAGCGGTCATGTGCTTCACTGGGATGCAAAGGACTTCAGACTGAATGATGTGCGTCTGTGGAGTGCTTAGTAGAGCACGCCAATCCCGGCCTACCCCACTCTACCCGGAAAGGCCTGTCCCTCCAGATCAAGGTGGAGTCGATGCAGATGATAACGCCGTAGATGATGTCGTTCGACCGTAGCAAGACTTGCTCATCCTTCCACCCAACCACCCCTAAAGCGTTTCGATCACCTCTTTCAACGATAGTTTCAGAATGCCCATTTGTTTGAATACTTTCAGTGCGGCTTCATGGGCTTCCGCGGATGGCGAGGCGCAGCAATCTGCCGGGACCATTACGTTATATCCCAGTTCCACCGCATCAAAGGCCGTCTTCAGGACGCAGGCCCAGGTGGCCACGCCCGCCACGATGAGGGTCTCCGTACCTTTCTGTCGGAGTGTGAAATCGAGGTCGCTTCCGAAGAATCCGCTGAGCATCCTCTTTTCCACGGTAATATCGGCTGGTCTTGGGTCCAGTTCTTCTATGACCTTCACTCCCTCGGTCCCCCGGATAGTACGGGGCGGGTGTCCCGTTCTGGTGAAAACGAAGTCGTCTGGGTACCGGCTGTCGCAGGCGAAGATGATGGGAATTCCTCTACTTCTCGCTTCCTTCAGGAGAAGCTTGATGTTTGGTATGATGGCCCGGCAGAACTCGCCGACGTTGTCTTTTTGCATGTCCACCACTATGACCGCTTTCTGCTTCGCATTCGCCTTCTCATTCATCTGAGTCCCCTTTCAGCCGATGTAGACTTCCTTGACGGGATCACCCGTGCACCACCGATCTCGGCCGGATATCCTTGGCCTGCTTCGGCGAGTAGCAAGCAACCCCACAACATTCTAACATACCAAACCCAGCGCGAACACCAACTGGTATTCAAGGCAACCTCTTCCTACGACCCGTTAATAATGAGACCTCAAATTGACCTGCTGGTATACTTACTAACGGCTGGGTCGGCATGCCGAGACAAGAGGAGGATGATATCAGATGCAAAAGAGACTTACTGAAATCATTAGGGGCTTATCAAAGCCCGGAGATGAGGGAGAGGACAAGGTGACTACCCTGGAGGATGCCATCAAGCGGAATGTTAGCCACGGGATGACAATTCACCTTGGCGGGCAGCCATCTGCCGCGCTGCGTCAGCTACTTAGACAGTTTTGGGGGCAGCATCCTCGATTCGTCCTCGTTGGTACTATCCCCTTCCCTTTTGCCACCAGTGTTGTCTACAGCGGGATGGCGAGCAAGGTCATAACCTGTGCCCACCAGACCACTACTCATGGGCCTTCAACTTATCCTAGCAGGATGGGCAGCACCATGCCGTTAGGGCAAGACACTGAGACAGAGAACTGGTCGCTCTATTCTTTAGAGCAGAGGTTGATGGCCGGTGCTTTAGGCGTTGGCTTCATGCCTACCAGGTCGATCATAGGCAGTGATATGGCAAGGGAGAACGAAGATTCCTTCCAAGTAATTACTGACCCCTTTGACCACGATAGGAAGGAGGGAATAGTAAGAGCTCTGGTGCCTGACCTATCACTGGTTCATGGGTGCGTGGCTGACCGCTACGGCAATACTATCCTGGCTTTGCCTTATGGTGATGCCATATGGGGACCCAGGGCTAGCAAGAACGGCGTGGTGGTCACGGTGGAGAAAATCGTGTCTACCGATTTCATCAGGAACCACGCTGGTTTGGGTAAGTTACCTGGTTACCTGATCAAGTCGGTCTGTCTTGCCCCACTAGGAGCGCACCCGCACGGCATGGTTAACCCGCAGGTGAAAGGGGTTGAAGGCTATGATGCTGACTGGGAATTTCTCGACCATTACGCTCAAGCAGCCAGTACCCCCGAAACCCTGAATGCCTGGCTAAAGGAGTGGGTGGCTGACTGCCCTAGCCAGGAAGATTACCTTCATAAGCTAGGTTATGATAGGGTGTTGTCGCTCAAAAGGAAGGCGCATCACAGTAGCTGGAAAGACAATCTGAGTGGCGTGTTGAATACAACTGTGACAAGCGAGCAATACAACGCCGATGAGATGATGGTTATTGCTGCGGCCAGAGAAATAAAGGCAAAGGTGGCCCAAAACGGTTACCGAACTATGCTGGCCGGAGCGGGAGCACCGGAGATGGCGGCCTGTCTGGCCTACCACTGGCTGCGTAAGGAAGGTTACGGGATTGACTTGCTATGGGGGTTGGGCAGAATCGGCCCCATGCCGTCGCCCGGGCAGACCAACCCTATGGGCGTCTCCCAGACCCTAACCTCTAAGGTACTGACCGATATCGCAGAGATATACGGCGTGGTTGTGGGAGGGCGAAATGCCAGATGCATTAGCGTTCTCGGGGCAATGCAGATTGACAGGTTCGGCAACATCAACAACTCGCGAGTAGGCCGGCTATCCGTTGGGGCCGGAGGAGCCGGAGATGCCATCAACGCCAACGAGACCTTAGTGATAATCAAACACTCACCGCATCGCATTGTAGAGAGAGTTCCGTATGTGACCTGCCCTGGCGATCGCGTGAGGACATTGGTGTCACCCATGGGAATTTTCAGAAAGCTTGGTGGAGACAGCGAATTCACGCTGACGGCCTGCTTCCTCGATGCGCAAACGACAACTATCGGTGAGCGGGCCAGAGCAATAAGGGAAACATGTAACTGGGACGTCAAGGTAGCTGATAACCTGACTGAGCTCTCTCCTCCCACTGCTGAGGAGCTATTGTGGCTCAGGTTATTCGATAGCCCTAGCCATAACAGGGCTGATTAAGCGTTACCAGCGAGTAGGTCGGGTTTCCTGACCCGCCCGTGACGGTCGGGCAGGTTGGGAAACACGCCCTACGGTGGACAAATTCGATCCGGTGTGCCCCTCTTCGCCATCCCCATTATGAGAAAGAGCCTCATTGCTGTGTATGAGGTACAGGCACCCCCCCACCCTTCACGTTGCCATCTCCTGTCGCATGAGTGGTGGGGGTGTTCCCGGCGGTCAGAAGATGCACGACTCTACTGCTGTGGAGGTTGCGGCCCTCCCTTGAAGGGGAAAATCACTTCGGCTACCCAACCACCATCCACCACGAGAGCTATACCTGTGACGAATTGCGCATCATCGGAGGCCAGATAGAGAGCCGCTTTGGCGATGTCCTCCGGCTGTCCTGCCCTTCGTAAGGGCACATAATTCATGTCCATGATGTCAGCAGAAGGCCCCCCCATTGGCGTGTAGATCACACCAGGACAGATGCAATTAACCCGAATGTTGAAAGGGCCATATTCCGCTGCCATTGTCTTGGTCAGCGAGATGATCCCTGCCTTGGTGCAGGCGTACGGCGCTATATTAGCTTTCCCAGCCAACCCCATAGTGGATGAAGTGTTGATGATAACGCCTCCGCCTTGATCCAGCATGAAGGGGATAGCATACTTCGAACCGAGAAAGACGCTGCTCAGATTGGTACTGATAGTGCGAGCCCAGTCTTCTTCCGAGACCATTGCCGTGGGCATTACTGGCCCCTGAATGCCAGCGTTGTTGTAGAGGATGTCTATGCGTTTGTAGCTGTCAACAGTTACCTTGATCATCTTCTGCACGTCTGCTGACTTGGAGACGTCCGCCTCAAGGAAAATGGCCTCGCCCTTAGCCTTCTTTATCAGCTTAACCGTTTCCCGTCCCCCTGCGGGAACATAGTCGACGACCACCACTTTTGCTCCTTCCCTGGCAAAGAGAAGGGCAGTGGCTCGCCCGATTCCAGATCCAGCCCCAGTAATTAAGGCTACCTTTGCGTCTAATTTGCCCATGGTTCGCATCTCCTTTCCTCTATGTTTGATTCAGCAGTCAAGTGAGGTGCGCTCGGCCCACCTCCCTGTGTTTGAGTCAAGCCCGCTACAGTCTCACCTTGTATGATATTCAGAACACCCCCTCCAACCTCAACCGCCCCACCTCCTCCGGCGTCAGCCCCAGCAGCCTGCCGTAGACCTCTTCGTTGTGCTCCCCTGGCTTGGGTGCCCGCCTGTCTATGCTGCCGGGCGTCTCGGACATCTTGATAGCTATCCCAGGTATAGGCACTTTGCCCACGCCCGGATATTCCATATCCACCAGCCAGTCACCTCACTGCCTCTCTTATCCTGGCAATCAGTCTCTCGGTCTGCTCCAGGATGCCAGCTATTTCCTCCCTGGGATAATCAGTGGGCGGGCCAGGCGGATATCTCTCCTCCAAGTAGTACGCCGTCAACCGTCGTGCCAGATCCAGGTAATCGCTGAAGGCAGCGTCATATTCCCTTGCCCTGTCCACAAGCTCCCTGAGGTCATGAGTCTTCCTGAGACGCCATCCCTTGTGAAGTAGGTAACCTTTGAGGTATTTCTCAGACGCCTGTTGGAGAAGAAGCACTACGGGGCCAGCCGGAGCACCGGCTTGAAAAGCCAGCCGTGCCGCTTGCATATCGTTACTTCCCCGAGCCAGCCACTCCTGGGCCAGCCTTCCCTTATCGGGCATAAAGCACTTCCCCTTTGCTCAGGATTTCTTCCACAAAGTCATCGCCTAGTGCCAGTCTCTCCTGTACCTCCTTTGGCGTATACACCATGGGAGAAACAGATATACGGCGTCCCGGCTCGTATATCAGTCGGCTTACTTCCACAAAGCGGTCGACCCGCCTCTTGTCTGTCTCTTTTATTATGAATAGATCAATGTCGCTATCCTCAGTGGGCTTGCCATAGGCATACGAGCCGTAAAGGATGATTTTCTCCGGCTCATATTCCCTCTTGATCCGGTCAACAACCTCTAGAATGAGTTTGCTCAGTTTTTTGTTCTTGACCATCACCTACCTCCCAGAAACGAGGCCCTGATACCGGGCGGACTGCGCCAATGCTTCGCCGATCGTGTCTAAGCCGCTGTCAAATCCCCTCGCTTTCCACTCCTACCACATCCTCATTCACCATAGACATCAGATCACGCCCTCCGCCCCCAGCCGCCCCACCTCCTCCCGCGTCAGCCCCAGCAGCCTGCCGTAGATTTCTTGGTTGTGCTCCCCTGGCTTGGGGGCGCGCCTGTCTATGCTGCCCGGCGTCTCCGACATCTTGATGGCTACTCCCGGTATAGGCACCTTGCCCACGTTGGGGTACTCCATGTCCATCAGCGCCTGCCGGAACTTGACCTGGGGGTCTGCCACCATCTGGGCTACGTCGTTCGCCCGGGCGCAGGGGATTCTGGCTTTGCTCATGATCTCCACTATCTCATCCACCGGCCTGGCCTTCATCCACTCGCTGGCTATGGGGTGAATAGCCGGGCTATTCTTGAAACGGCTCTCGTCGTCCTTGAACCTGGGGTCGTCCTTCAGGTCTTCTCTGCCTATCGCCCTCAAGAACCTCCTCCAGATGGTATTGGTGGTCACGCCGAGCATCACCCATCCGTCCTTGGCCTCGAAGCAGTCCGTGAAGGTATGGTAGCTGTGGTTGCCCTGCCGCATGCGGATAAAGCCTAAGACCTTATATTCGGCAGCCACCGCCAGCCCGGCCACACAGGCCACCGCCACGTCCAGTAAGGCCACCTCAACCGCCTGCCCTCTGCCGGTCTTCTCCCGGTGGTGCAGGGCGAACATGACGCCCAGGGCCAGGTGAACGCCGCTGCTGAAGTCCACCCAGGCCACCCCCGACCGTGTGGGGGGATTTTCCGGGAAACCAGTGTAGCTCATCGACCCTGACAGCGCTTGGGCGATGGTATCGAAGCACGGGCGCTGGGCATAGGGCCCGCTGGAGCCGAAACCAGATACCGACCCCACGATAATCCGGGGGTTGACCTCCTTCAGCGCCTCGTAGCTGGCTATCTTCGCTTCCTCCGAGCCGACAACATAGCTGTGCAGCACCACATCGGACTGTCGTACCAGCCGGTGCAGTATTTCCTTCCCTTTTTCACTGAGGATGTCCAGGGTGATCCCCTGCCTGTTCTGCACGGTGATCATGGTGAGCATGCTCTCGCCGTTGGGAGCATGAGGCCCGAAGTTCCTCTCCTCCTCGCCGCTGGGCCGCTCTACTCTGATGACCTCGGCCCCCATGTGGGACAGCAGCGTGCCGGCGTACGGCCCGGCAAACCACCGGGACAGGTCCAGGACTCTTACGCCCGTCAAAACCTTTTCCATCCGATCCTCTATAGCCTCCTTAACACTAACAAATGCTACACAAAGCGTGCCTCTGGGCACACTTCGTTTCCCTCTGTGGAGAGATCGCTTACCAACACCTTCATGTGATTCTGAGCCGTCCGCTTCGCACAGACTCATCGGAATGACACTACTAAGCAGCCTCTGCAAAGAATATTGACCTTTGCCTGTGTTCAAGGTTCTTTCGGTTGGTCAGGCTCGCCCAAACCCTCGCTCTGCAGTTGTTGCATCAGTCGCTCTGCCCGGCTGAGGCCGATGCGCAGTTGCCGTTGCAGGAAAGACAAAGAGATCTGCTTGTGTTCCTTTGCCAGTCGCCTTGCCTCCTCCAGCAGAGGATCCTCACCGCTCACCTCCTCTGGGCCAACAGCAAAGATCTCTACTGCCTGGAGCCGCGCCTGCTCCCGCCAGAACTTCACCACCCTTTCCATTTCCTCAGGAGTGGTGAGACAGCCCTGGAGGCGTTTTGGCTTCGCTGCGTCAGTGGGAAGGTAAAGCATATCACCCCGCCCCAGCAGCTTCTCAGCCCCGACAGCATCGAGGATGGTCCGCGAGTCAACTTGCGACACTACCGCAAAGCTGATACGGGTAGGGAAGTTCGCCTTGATAAGACCGGTAATCACATCTACCGAGGGGCGCTGCGTTGCCACTATCAGATGAATGCCCACTGCCCGCCCCATCTGGGCCAGGCGGCACAGAAGAGGTTCTACATCATCCGCCCTGGCCAGCATCAGGTCAGCTAGCTCATCAATGACCACTACCAGGAAGGGCATCTGCTTTGGCACCTTGCCACTCTTGTTGTACCTCTCGATATTCTGGCTCCCTACTGAAGCCAGCCTGCGATAGCGGCTGTCCATTTCATGCTCCAGCCATTTGAGTATGTCTACCGCTTTGTCGCCTTCAATGACAACCGGGGTTGACAGATGAGGTATGCCGTTGAAGGCGGTCAGTTCCACCCTCTTGGGATCGATCATGACGAACCTCATCTCATCAGGTATGTTGTGCATCAGCAATGAAAGGATAATGGAGTTCAAACAGACTGTCTTGCCGCTACCGGTAGCTCCCGCAATCAGCAGGTGAGGCATCTTCGCCAGGTCAGCCGCCACTACCTCACCGGCAGTGCCCTTCCCCAGCGCTATAGCCAGCTTTGATCGCGAGCTGATCTTTTGGAAAGCGGTGTTCTCCAGCACCTCTCGCACGGAAACCGTGCCCATGGCCGAATTGGGCACCTCAATCCCCACCAGTGACGTGCCCGGTACCGGCGCCTCTATCCTGATACTGGGGGCAGCCAAAGCCAGTGCCAGGTCATTTGCCAGGGACGTAATGCGCTCTACCTTGACCCTCGTTCGGGAGATCTCCTCGGGTTTCACCACTACATTGCCGTTCCTGTCCTTCTTCTTGACTTCCTTGATCTTGCGGTCCCAACCCGGCTCAACCCCGAACTGAGTCACGGCAGGGCCGACATTCATCTGCACCACCCTGGCCTCCACACCATAACTTGCCAGTGCCTCCTCAATCATCCTTGCCCTCTTCTCCACCTCACCCCGAGCAAGCTCCGCACCAGCAGTTTCATTGAGCAGCTCGATACTGGGTAGTTGCCAGCGCCCCAGCAAGGGAAGGGCTAGCTGGCCTGTTGCTCCTTTGCCAGCTTCACCACGCCGTCCTGCCCCGGAAGCCGTTTCCTTCCCCACCCCAGCGCCTGTCTCAGGCCTGGATGGTGTAGGACGCTTTTTCACCCCGGAAGCCGTGGCTTCCCCGGACGGGTGCTTCCCCCAGCGCTGACGCAGTCGGTCCATTACCCCACGTCCCCACTCCCCAAGCCTTTGCAGTAGCCGCTGCAATACAGGCGCAACCCTCTCTGCACCTCTCTTTATAGCCCTGCCACCTGCGCAATAAGCCCGCCACGAGAAGCGTGGAGCCACACAGGCAAGGCCTACCAGGAGCAGGCCGATCACAATCAAGACGCCGACGGTATCCTGATCCCTGATAATCGCCAGTCCTCCGTATCCACCCCCGGAGAACCCTCCGGAGTACCCTGGATAACCAGTGGGGTTGAAGAAGGCCAGGATGCCCAGCAAGGCGGCAGCAAAGGCAGAAATGCCCAGCCATCTATTCCAGGGCCGCAGGAATGAGGGTACTCTGCGCAGCAATAGCAGCAGGATAACCAACAGGCTGACCGCTATTGGTAGTATAACGCCGGCGCCCAGGGCTCGGAGGAGCTGGTGCCAGAACCCCATTATCAAACCAGCGGCAAGGAAAAAGGCAAACAGTGGCCGGGTCGATGGGGAGGTTAGAATGCGGCTGAGAACGGCCATGAATATCCCAACCCACCTAGAACATGCTTAGTTGCTGCGGCTGTTGCTCCGCTTCCGGCGACCCTTCTACCTGGTTCAGCAAAGAAGGTATTTTGAGCATATCAGCCTCAATGGTGCGGCGGAGACTCTGCTGGTGTAGGGCAGCCGCGGGGTGATACATGGCATAATAGATGACGCCACCCTCTTTGCGTCCTTTGCCGTGGACCTTGCTAATCGTTTCCCCAGGGAAAAACCTGGCCATCGAATAGCGCCCCAGTGTGACTATTATTTTGGGGTGAATCACTTCAATCTGACGGTCGAGCCATTTCTGGCAGGCTTTTATTTCCATGGGCAGTGGATCTCGATTTTCAGGTGGACGGCACTTTAGAACATTACAGATATAGACCTCTTCTCTCCTTTTGCCAATTGATGCCAGCAAATCATCTAGAAACTTTCCCGCTGGGCCGACAAAAGGTCTTCCTTGCTGGTCTTCGTGCCAGCCTGGTGCCTCACCGATGAATAAAATATCCGCATCCTCCGCTCCCTCACCAGGCACTACTCTAGTACGATGCTTTGCTAATTCACACGCTCGGCAGGTAGCTATCTCCCGATAAAGATCGGTTAGTGCTGACACCTTTCCCTCAACCTGGTGCGATAGTAACACAGGCAATCGAGCTAAGTCAATCTAGACCTTCCTTCAACTCCCGCCCACAAAGATGTTGTAGTTCCCTGTTTTCGAGGGCCAACAGTAGGAAACAGGCGCTGCTGGCCTGTCATAATCCCTGTTGCTTGACAGCCCCTGCCACTAGATGGTAAATCTATGTTGACATCCTATGAAGACGAGTGTCGATTTAGAAAATAGGAGAGGGCAATGGTAGGAATAATGTCATATGGTGCTTACGTTCCTTGGCACCGACTGAACCGTGGGGATTGCGCCAAAGCCTGGGGCGGCTTTGCCATACCTGGCGAACGGGCGGTGGCCTACTATGACGAGGATAGTGTAACCATGGCTGTGGAAGCAGGTATGGACTGCCTGGCTGGCTGGGATCCACGAAGCGTGGATGGTCTTTTCTTTGCCACCACTACCTCCCCCTACAAGGAGAAGCAATGCTCGGCTACCATGGCTATACCCCTGGACCTGCGTCGGGATATCCGGACCGCCGATATCAATACTTCCCTGCGGGCAGGGACAACCGCCCTGGCGCTGGCCTTGGACACCATCAAAGCCGGTTCGGCAAATTGCATGCTGGTTCTTGTGGCTGATGAACGGCAAGGCGCCCCAGCCGGCATGCTAGAGCAGCAGATAGGTGATGGCGCTGCTGCTATCCTCTTGGGCAACAAGAATGTCATAGCCGAGATTCTGGGTAGCTATTCCATGTCGGATGAGCTGGCCGGGACATGGCGGTCTGACGTCGACGCTTTCGTGCGCGCCTGGGAGGACCGTATGGTGCTGGACGAAGGTTATTCCAAGCTTCTGCCAGAAGTTATGTCTGGTTTGATGAAGAAAAGCGGTCTATCGCCAAAAGACTTCAGCAAGGTAGTCTTCGACCCACCTGGCGACCCAAGGAGACACGCACGTGTGGCAGCAGAACTGGGTTTCCAGCCTGGTCAGGTACAGGACCCCTATGCCCTATTCATGAATATAGGCCTTACCGGTTGCGCTATGGCTCCGATGATGTTGGTAGCTGCCTTGGAGGAGGCCAAACCCGGAGATAAGATACTCTTTGCTGGCAGCGGCAACGGCGCCGATGCCTTTGTCCTTCAGGTGACCGACGCTATACAGAAACCGTCAGAGCGCCGTGGACTGAAAGGGCACCTGGAGTCCAAGATGGCGATGTCCAACTATAATGATTATCTGCGCTGGCGTAACCTAGTTCCTCAGGAGGCGGCCAGTCGGCCTGACAAACAACACATCCGTCTGTCCGCCCTCTGGCGAGAAAGGAAACAGCTCCTGGGTCTCTGGGGTGTCAAATGCAGGCGCTGCGGCACCCCTCAGTATGACAACGGTGCTGCCACAACAGGGCCCATCCGTGTTTGTGGTGTTTGTCTGGCTCAAGGCGACTTCGACGACTACAATTTCGCTCGGAAAAAGGCCACCGTGTTCAGCTTCACTCAGGACAACCTGGCTGCGGTGGTGGATCCCCCGGCTTCCGTGGTTCTGGTGGAATTCGAAGGCGGGGGGAGAGCGTTTTTTGATCTCACCGACCGGGATCCAGCCAAGGTCGAGATTGGCATGCCCGTGGAGATGACCTTCAGGAAGGTACACTTCGATCGGGGCATTAGTAATTACTTCTGGAAAGCACGACCAGTAAGGTAAAGGAGGCAAGAGATGCCAGGGAGCATTAAGGATAGAGTTGCCATTGTAGGTATGGGTTGCACCCAGTTCGGAGAGCTTTGGGGAAAGGGTCCCAACGACCTCATTCTGGATGCTGTGAACGAAGCCTTGGCTGATGCCGGCATTGAGATAAAAGACGTTCAAGCGGTTTGGTCAGGCACCCTCTTCAGCGGCTCCGGTGGCCGTACGGTCAGCGAGGCCTTGAGGCTCCAGTACGTACCAGTTTCGAGGCTGGAGAATGCTTGCGCCTCTGGTCATGAGGCAGTTAGAGGCGCTGCCTATGCCATAGCCGCTGGCATCTACGATATTTGCTTGGCTGTGGGCTATGAGAAGCTGAAAGATGAGGGGGCAAGTGGATTACCTGGCATGGAGAACCGCACCAATACCCATTACCAGTCCAGCATGCCGGGCGTATTCGCTATGATGGCCACCAGGTACTTTAACCGTTATGGGCTCAGCCCTGAGGAGGGCAAGGCCATGCTGGCTAAGATCTCGGTGAAGAGTCACCATAACGGCGCTATGAATCCTAAGGCCCATCTCAGGAGAGAGATAACGCTGGAGCAGGTATTGAATGCTCCTATCATCGCCTGGCCCCTGGGGCTATTTGATTGCTGTGGCGTATCCGATGGCGGCGCTGCTGCTATCCTGGTTCGCGCTGATATGGTCAAGAGTTTTCCTAACACCCCTATGTACATCAAGGCCCTCCAGATATGCGCCAGCCCGACCACAGGTCGGTTGGTTACTACCTATGACTACACCCATGTTGAAGAAGCCTATCGTGCTGGAATAGCCGCCTACAAAGAGGCCAGCATCACCAATCCTAGGAAAGAAATAAGCATGGCAGAGGTTCATGACTGCTTCTCCATCACTGAGGCTGTCACCATGGAGGATCTCCAGTTCAGTCCCAGAGGCGGGGTGAAGGAGGACGTGAATGCTGGCACCTTTGAACTAACTGGGCCGCTACCAGTTCAGCCCGACGGTGGTCTTAAGTGCTTCGGGCACCCCATTGGCGCCTCGGGAATAAGAATGCTTTATGAGCCTTATCTCCAGTTCCGGGGCAAGGCTGGGAAGCGCCAGATGAAGAACCCGAAGCTAGCGCTGGCTCATAACATGGGCAATGAGCCTTACGCCCCGGTAGTCAGCGTCTGCATTGTCGGGCTTTAGTTCTCATTGCCTCTTGTCGGGGAAGTGTGTGCTTCTAATTCCCGGCCCGCTGTGCGGGCGTCCGGGCATCGCCGGGCTAATTCTATCGCTATCCTGGCGACTTCGACGGCATCCTTGCCTAGAGCTACGAAAAGCGGCTCTTTCCCCCAGCCCTCCCCCTCGTAGAATAGCCTGGGGATGCTGCCGTAGCGGGTAAAGAGCTGTTCCACCTTCCAGGACATTGAAGCCCCGTCTCGCTTTGCTACAGCGGCCGGTTCCTGGCTCCGGTCAATGCCGCCAAAGAGTATCCCCCGTTCGGAACAGTACTTCTGCACCACTTTCATCACCGCCGCATCGCATTTGAAGTTTATGCCAGCGTTGACGGTGGGATCGTACTTCCGCACTTCGATAAGGAGTCTCGCCATGTGGTCTGATGCTCCCCACCTCGGCAGGCCAGCGGCATGTGGCAGACCCCGCACCACGGTTATTCTGCCCTCGATAGCAGCCACCTCCTCAGGTGTCTTTGCCCCCGGCAGGGCATAGACCAGGTTGACCCTCACCTCAGGCACAAGGTAGGAGAACTCCGGGCAACCCTGCAACATTTCAACGGCCGATACCAGGTTACCCAGAACCCTCTCTGCCTGTTTCGTCCCTCTCCTCATTGCCCCTCCAGAGTGCTGAAGTAGGCTGCCCAGAACGGGTCCACAGTCACCGGCCTCAACTCCTCCCGCTGGCCATTCTTGCGCACGAAGACTCTATCCCGCGGCGTTATCTCGCCCACCTCCCAGGCAGGGATACCGTTTCGTTTCAAGTCGCTCAAGATGCGAGGGGTTCTTTCCGGGGCAGCCGTTATTACCAGCGTCCCTTCACTTATCGAGGTGAGCGGGTCTATACCAAAGTGTTGACAAACAGACCCGATGGCCTGCGGGATGGTTATCTTTTCTTCCCACAGGGTCACTCCAGTATCTGAAGCAGCCGCTATCTCATAGACGCCGTTAAGCAGGCCGCCCTCGGTAGCGTCATGCATGGCATGGGCGTTTGGCGCTGCCAGCAAAGCTTCCTTGACTACAGTCATCTCCATGAAATAGCCCTTAGCCTCCTCCACGATGCCTTTTTCGAATTTCGTCTTCAGGGCCTTCTCTGCCTGCCATGCCAGGATGCCAGCAGCCTCAATAGCGGGGCCTTTGGTGATGATCACCCGATCGCCGACGCGAGCGTTAGACGCCGGGGTAAGCTGGTCTTTGGAACCCAGGCCGATGACTGTGCAGCCACCATTCAAGGGGTAGGCTATGCCAGGGTAGATGCCCGTATGACCGCCAACGATGGCTATACCCAGCTTCTGGCATTCTTCATGTATTTCCTTCCAGATGTGATCCAGCACAGCTTCCTCTGTCCCAGGTGGCAGCATCAAACAGATGGTCAGGTATCTTGGCTTGACGCCAAGGACAGCTACGTCGCTGGCACAGATATGCACGATGGCCCAGCCGAAGTGCGGCATCAGTACCGGCATGCCAAAGGTGGGGTCTTCAGCCAGGACCATGACCCCGCCATCCGGTAATTCGATAACCGCGGCGTCAACACCATGCTTTGGCCCGACCAGAACGGTGTCGTCTGGCTTGCCCAGCCGCGAGAAAATAATCCTGTCGAAAGTAGCTTTGTCTACCTTGCCTATTTGTGGCAACATTATCCCTCCCTGATTACAGTAGCCTGGAACTCCGGTGCGCGGATTCCCGCAGTTAGCCAGTGAAGTTATGTTAAAGCCGCACTTGGCTAGCTGTCAAGCGTCTCAGTGCACCTATGCTCAGCACGGCTCAATAGGATAATCGGGTTGACCCTGAAGACTCGATCTGCGTCGTGAACACGTGACAAGGCTACTATAACCTGGACGGGACTATCGTGCGGTCAATACCTCTGCTGAAGACCTTGAATAGCTCGAACCAGAGGATGCTAATCGTTCCTGCGGCCAGGCAAATCAGAAGGTCGGTCCAGTGCAGCATGGCAAAGCCAAACAGGTCGCGCAGGGCGGGAACATAAAGTACCAGTGCCAGGAAGAACAAGGCACCCCCCAAGACCCACCGCAATGCGGCATTAGGCGAACGCAAATTGGCTATGAGGGTTCGTGACCATGACCGATTTGAGACTATCAGACCCAGGTTGGCAACCACGAGGGTGGTAAAGGTCAATGCTCGTATCGCCTCTTCGTCAAGGCCACGATACCTGGCAATGGCAAAGACGGCGAAGACAATCAGCAATACGCTGACACCCTGCAATAGGCTGATAACCAGGGTTCGCCTGTTGAACAGAGGCTCACTCGGATCGCGGGGCCGGCGCTTCATAATACCAGCCTCCTCAGTCTCGGCTTCAAAAACCAGTGAGCACGCTGGGTCGATGATAAGTTCAAGAAAAACGATGTGAACGGGCAGCAAAGCCAGCGGCCACTTCAGTAACACTGGGATTAGCGACATTCCGATGATGGGCATATGGATGGCGAGGATATAGGACATAGCTTTCCTGAGGTTATCGAATATCCGTCGCCCCAGTTTGACAGCCTGTACGATAGACGAGAAATCATCGTCAAGCAGTACCAGCGACGAAGCCTCGCGAGCAACGTCTGTCCCCCTTCCTCCCATAGCAACACCGATGTGCGCCGATTTCAAGGCCGGCGCATCATTGACACCATCACCTGTCATAGCCACAATCTCACCATCGGCCTTGAGGGCATTGACCAGGCGCAGCTTTTGTTCAGACATGACCCTGGCGAAGATATTCGTTGTGGCGACGCTCTTTTCAAGCTCCGCATCATGCGTCCTGTCCAGATCGGCCCCGGTGATGACCTGGTCCACTGGCGTGAGACCGATTTGCCGGGCGATCGACTGGGCAGTCTGCGGATAGTCGCCGGTAATCATCACCACTCGTATCCCCGCCTCATAGCACTGTTTTACTGCATCAGGGACGTCCGGACGCACCGGATCGGACAGGCCAACAAGCCCTACGAATTCGAACTTGAAATCATGCTGCTCCTGGGGCAAAGTAGCCTGCTTAGAATGAGCTTTGGCAACGCCCAGCACCCGTAGCCCGTCACCGGCCATAGCAGAAACATCCTCTGACAGCAAGCGCCACTGCTCCGTGCTGAAATGGCACAGCTCAGCGATGGCTTCCGGGGCTCCTTTTGCGGCAATGATGTAGTCCTCACCAAGGGGTGATTTCCACACATGTGACAATGCGAGTAGTTTCCGCGATAGCTCGTATTCACCCACCAGCGTCCAGTCTTGGTGAAGGTGTTCCGTATTGTTCAGGTGCTGTTCCCCCAGTTCTTTGAAGGCCTTCTCCATCGGGTCGGCCGGGTCCTTCTCACTGGCCAATATGCTGAACTCCACGATTTCGTGGAAGGCCTCCGGCAACTGGGCACGTGCTTGTTTTCTCAGATCGTAGACCTGTCCGTTGGCAGAGATTCTGGCAACCGACATACGGTTAAGGGTCAGTGTGCCTGTCTTATCGACACACAGCACAGTGGTTGCGCCCATGGTTTCGATGGTCGGTGCGTGGCGCGTGAGTACCCGTGCCTTCGAAATACGCCACGCCCCCAGGGCGATGAAGACGGTGAGTACCACCGGAAACTCCTCCGGCAGCGCGGCCATGCCCAGCGTGATCCCTGCCAGGAAGGCGTGCTCCCAACCACCCCTGGTCAACCCGTAGACGACGATGACGATAGCGCTTATGGCTATGCCGATGATGGCAAGGCTGACAACAAGCCGTCTGGTCTCCTTCTGAAGAAGCGTCTCTTCAGCTTCGACTGTTTGCAGACTCTTGCCGATCTTCCCGATCTCGGTGTCAACCCCCGTGGCCTGAACCTCAGCAATGCCCTGGCCGCTGGCCACCAGGGTGCCGGAGAAGACGAAGGGCAACTCGTCACCACCAGCGCGACGCAGAGGAACGGTACCTTCGCAGACCGTTTTGCGTACCGGAACCGACTCACCCGTCAGCAATGACTCATCAACCGACAGGTTATTGCAGGCCAGGATCAGTGCGTCGGCCGGCACCCGGTCGCCCTCGGCCAGAACCAGGATGTCGCCCCTAACTACCTCGCGGCCGACAATTCTTTTCTGCTTACCGTCCCGGATGACCAGCGCGCGAGGGCTGGACAGGTCACGTAGTGCCTCAAGGGTGCGTTCTGTCTTGCGTTCCTGGTAGGCAGTGATGCCGATGATGACCAGGACGAAACTCAAGAGAAACAACGCTTCTTGGAGATCGCCCAAAATGAGATAAATGGCTCCACCGGCAATCAGAAGGAGGAACATCGGCTCGCGCGCAACGCCAAGGGCAATTGCCAAAATGCTGCGCCGCCTCCTCGCAGAGGGCAGCTCATTGTATCCTTCCTTCTCCAGTCTTCTAGCTGCCTCTGCTTCAGAGAGGCCGGTGATACTCTTGATATCTGAATCGCTGGCCATGGTTTATCTTTGTCGAGTTGCGGGATGGCTTTGGAGGTGAGGAATTACAGTATGGCATATTCTGGTTCTCGCTGGCAAAGCCGCTTTCGAGCATTTACAGGCACAAGTGAGCAGGCGTGATGAAACACCGGCTCCATGTTCAAGCTGCGGCCACAGAATGACGGGCCCAGCGATAACAAGTGCAGACTGAGGCTTGGGGCAAGCCTACTGGCACTCCAGAGACCAGGCAGCAACCGACTCTCGGCTTATGCTATCCGAGCACCAAAATAGATCGCTACCCGGGATTGCGCCCGCCCAGAAGTAGATAGTCACCTGATTTAGCTATGACTTTGATTAAAAAGGCCAATGATGCTACTATACTGGCAGACGAGTTGCCACGAGCCAAACTGGATATGATTGTAGGATGCGGTTAGGCTTGCCCGATAGTAGGATGATCCAGAAGCGCGACCAGTGAAACATCTTCTAGTGCTAATTGACGGAGGCGTGACCAATGATTAAACATCCCAGGATTCCTGACAGGTGGGATATGGAGGTTGATCTAGTGTCCGTTGGCTCAAGCAGCGGTGGGCTGGTGGCTGCCATGCTGGGCCACGATCTAGGCATGAGCACCGTGGTACTGGAGAAGGCAGACAGTCTGGGCGGTGGTACTGCCCTTTCTGGCGGTGCCATCTGGATACCCTTCAACAAACATATGCACAGACTGGGCATCAGCGATTCCCATGAGGAGACACTGGGTTACGTGCGCCGCGTGAGTATGGGCCATCACGATGAGGCGATATTGGCCGCCTACCTAGACAATTGCAACCCGATGCTAGAATGGGTAGAGCAGAACACTCCTCTGAAGACGTCATGCCAAAGTGATGCCAGCCGCACCGAGTACTGCCCAGACGTGCCTGGCGGAAAACCAATGGGCCGCAAGCTCTGGCCTAACCCCGACGTCATGCCACAGATACTGGCTGAAGCGGAAAAGACTCAGCCCATGCTGGCCAAAGTGCGCAAGGATCCCGTGAGGTATCTCCTCGGGCCCCGTCCCCCCTGGATTCAAGGAAGAGGCCTCATCGGCCCGCTGGTTCTGGCCTGTGTTAGCCGGGGCATCAACATACTGACCAACACCCGCGGCCTGGAGCTTCTGGTGCGAAATGGCAGGGTCATCGGAGTGCGGGCGCAGCGCGATGGGCGGGACTTCTTCGTCAGAGCCAGCAAGGGCGTCCTGCTGGCAACAGGAGGTTTCGAGTGGAACCCTGAGATGAATAAGCGGTTCATCTACGCACCATACTTGCACGCTTACACCGCGCCCTCTAACGAGGGAGACGGTCACATCATGGGTATGGAGGTTGGAGCTGCCCTGGCGCTCATGGATCACAGCATATTCCAGCCTGGCCTCCATCTTCCCGGCGAGATCATGGAGAACGGCTTGCCGTTCGCTCGCCCCTTTATCTATGGCTATCCCGCCATGATTCTCGTTAACCGCCACGGCAAGCGTTGCTGCGACGAGTGTTTCTACCCAGATCAGGGGAGAGCGTTCACAGCCTACGATCGTATTAACGGTGAATATGCCAATTGGCCAGTATTCTTCATTTGTGACCAGTCGTTCAGGGACATCTTTCCCATAATGACCCTCCGCCGAGGCACAGAATTGGTTGACTGGATCAAGAGGGGCGATACGCTGTTAGCCCTAGCCGAGACATTGGGCATGCCAGGAAACAACCTTGTGGAAACGGTGGAGCGCTTTAACAGGTTCGCCCGCGAGGGACGTGATCCCGACTTCCATCGTGGCGAGAGCACGTATGACCGCCAATGGGGCGAAATGGTATTTCCTGGGCGAAAGCCAAGCCCGGTGCTGGGTCCCCTGGAGAAGCCCCCGTTCTACGGTGTGAAGCTCGGCTTAACCACGGCTGGTAACCTGGGAGGACTGGTGACCAACGCCAACGCCCAGGTCATAGATGTCCGCGGAGAGGTTATTCCAGGGCTATATTGCACCAGCAACACGCAGGCCATGTTGCTGCTCGGCCATCACTATGATAGCGGCGCAGCACAGGGCAAGAGCATGGTCTTCGGCTACATTGCCGCCCGGCACATGGCCCGGCACGGAAGAAAGGGCCAGTAGAAACAGGTTTTGGAAGCTCATCTCAAACAAGGGACAGATATTCCGATCTGTTCCAGAGAAGGAGGTGGTCATGACGCATCTATCAGAAATCGAGGCTATCAAAAGGCTGAAATACAAATATCTTCGTTGCCTTGACTGCAAGCTGTGGGACGAAATGGCAGAATGCTTTACTGAAGAGGCTACCACAAGCTATTCCGGTGGCAAATACAGCTTCCAGGGTAGAGGGAAAATCATAGAATTCCTAAAGCAAGGCCTAGATCGCACCCGTGTCAGTATGCATCAGGTGCATCAACCTGAGATCGAGATCACCAGCCCGACAACGGCCAAGGCTACATGGGCACTGGAAGACTACGTTATCGATACGAAGGCCGATACCTCCCTCAGAGGATCGGCGTTCTACCACGATGAGTATGTCAAGGTGAAGGGTGAGTGGAAGATCAAGTCCACCGGTTACGACCGCGTCTTTGAGGAAGTGTGGAGCAGGAAGGAAACCCCTAGTTTGAAGCTGACGCAAAACATGTTTGCGGGCAAATGATGATCGGGATGCAAAATATGTTGACATCCTTGCCCGAGGCGGTATGACAATTTTGAGGACTAACGGCACAATATAGGAGGAACTGAGACTATGAAAACTGATGAGGCCTATATCAAGCTGGCGGAAAAGAATCGCAAGCCTGACTCAAAGATACTGCTCGAGATACTCAAGCTGGCCATGACACCGGAAGAGGCCGCCTTCATCGCCGAACTGCCCGCCTCCAACGCCGATCTGGCCGTCAAATTCCATACAGACGAGAAGGCTATCGAAGAGAAAATCCGCGGGCTGGCGCGGAGGGGGCTGGTAGTCCGGTCGAGAAAAGGCCACCGCTACCCTGGTGACCTGGGCACACTTCACGACAACATACTGGCCAGTGACCCAAAATATATCCCGCCAGGAATGGGCAAGCTCTGGATGGACATGTATGAAGAGGAGGACTGGTGGAAGGATATTGCCGGTGCCGTGACCATGATGGATACTCCAGCTCTCCGGGCAATCCTGCCACTGAAGACGGCCCCACCGAACGTCAAGCTCCTTCCCTGTGAAGACATTGAACAGATAATCCAGGCGCATAAGGACCTCATCAGTGTGCGCAACTGCTGCTGCCGCGTGGGGAATCAGGCAATGCCCAACTCCGAGTGCCGTCATCCCATCTTCACCTGTACGCAGTTCGGCGGAAGAGCGGAATATGACCTGTTCCGAGATGGCGGCAGAAAGGTCTCAGCCGACGAGGCCATGTCCATTTCCATGATGGCCACGAAGTCCGGACTGGTGCCCACGGTCACCAACATGTCGCTCATGGAGGCACTGGAGTTCATCTGCTACTGTTGCGACGATGCCTGCATGGTGCTGGCCCCGACTATTAGGGCCAGGAATGTGCATAGGGCACTGGCCCCCACCCGGTTTCTGGTGAAAGTCGATAACGATCTGTGTAATGGTTGCCAGGATTGTCTGCCGGTGTGCTACTTCGACGCCATCAAGATGAAAAAGCTTCCCGGCTTTGATACACCGAAGGCCGTTATCAGTGCCAAGAAGTGCATTGGTTGCGGCCTGTGCATGCTCAGGTGCGGGCCAGCCGCCATGAGCATGGAATTGGTGCGCCCGCCGGAGTTCATCCCCGAGACTATCTCTGGTCCGTCAGCCATTGTCCACGCACCGCCGATCGTAGGCACTAAGTAGTTTTGCCAGACACAAGACGGCCCCCGGGTCCGTATGAGAAGGTTCGCTCTATCTTCTGCGGGGGCACGATGTATTGTGCCCCCGCAGAAGAGGTGATCGCCGACTCTAGGACGTCCCCTTCAAATTGACGGTATCTGTGGCTTTTGGTACACTCAGCATGGCTCCGGAACCAAGAGCGAGCAACAATGGGTATCAAATTACCATTCCTCCCCAAGCGTGGCAATAAATTCTTTGACCTGTTTGAGGAGGGAGCAGCTAACCTGGTGCAGACCGCCGAGCTATTCCACCAGATGGTGCAGGGCTGGGAAAACGTAGAGGAAAAGGTAAGGAAGATTGACGATCTGGAGCACAAGGGCGACGATATTACCCACCGCATTATGTCTAACCTGTACACCACCTTCGTCACCCCTCTGGATCGTGAGGATATTGTCTCTCTGAGTCACTCATTGGACGACGTGGTCGATTTCATTCAAGCAGCAGCAGATGCCATGCTCCTCTACAAGATAGAACGTCCTACGGGGAGCGTCTTGGAACTGGCCGATATCATTGTGGATGCCGCTCTCCAGGTAGAACGGGTCATGCCCACTCTACGCCACCGTACTGAGCTGAAACAGGTGCTTTCATGCTGTGTTGAGCTTAATCGCCTGGAGAATGAGGCAGACCGAGTATACCGTCAGGCACTGGGCAATCTCTTCGACAGTCACACCGACAATATGGCTGATATCATCAAATGGCGCGAGATATACGAGCAGATGGAGAGTGCGACCGACCGTTGCGAAGATATCGCCAACGTCCTCGAGGGAGTAGCCCTCAAGAATGCCTGACATAAGTCTGTCTCTCCTTTTCATCCTGTTACTGATACTAATAGCCGAGTTTATCAACGGCTGGAATGATGCTCCCAATGCTATAGCCACCGTCGTTTCCACCAGGGTCCTATCTCCTTTTCAGGCCCTTATGATGGCCTCTTGTTTGAATCTCCTGGGGGCAGTAGTGACCGGTACTGCAGTGGCCGCCACTATCGGCAAAGGCATTGTCAGACCTGAGGCCATAGGCGCGCCAGTTGTGGCCGCCGCTGCGCTCAGCATTGCAGTCTGGGGCGCTTTAGCCACCCTTCGGGGGTTGCCCATCAGCATTTCCCACGGTCTGGTAGCCGGACTGGCTGGCGCTGGGGTGGTCACAGAAGGCCGCGAGGCACTGCTCTGGTCGGGCTGGCAAAAGGTGTTCATAGGGCTGGGTTTCTCGACACTCGTGGGCTTCCTTCTGGCCCTGTCTCTCATGGTGGCTCTCTATTGGGCCCTGCGCCGTGTACAGCCCAGCAGGGTGCAAGCTGTGTTTGGCAAGTTACAAATACTTTCGGCCGCCTCTATGGCCTTCAGCCACGGCGGCAACGACGGTCAAAAGTTTATGGGTGTCTTCGCCCTGGCCCTGGTGCTAGGGGGCGTTCTGCCTGAATTCTATGTCCCCCTGTGGGTCATAATCCTTTGCGGCGTGGTGATTGCCCTTGGCACTGCTACTGGCGGGTGGCGTGTAATCAAGACCATGGGTTTTGGTTTGACCAAGCTCGAGCCAGTGCAAGGTTTTGCGGCGGAGACCTCCGCCGCTTCAGCGATACAGGCAGCGTCCTTCCTGGGAGTACCCCTCAGCACCACTCACACCATCAACACAGCGATTATGGGGGTGGGAGCTAGCCGCCGCCTTTCAGCCGTGCGCTGGGGGGTGGGCCGAAATATCGTCGCCGCCTGGCTCCTCACCTTCCCCGTCTGCGCCGCCCTCTCTGCCGTGTTTGCTCTGATGTTCCGCTGCATATTCTGATGGGTTGGGACGCATCCGAACCCGCCCCCGTTTCACGGTCGCGGTGCTCAGACTGCCAACCTTGGCTGTGTGCAGGGCGTTTGTTTGCCACCTAGCCCCCTTTGTGCCTATGCCTCCATTCCCCTCCCACTCGGTTCTGGCTATTGGTCACCTGGCTAACAGGCATGGTTATCGCATGGCGAGGATAGTCCACGTACCGCCGAGTTCTTCAGTGGCTATCAGCAGGTATACCATGATCAATGATCAATATAACATGTCAACAATAACACCCGAAATCAGCGATTGAGGGTTGAGTGATGTGGGAATGCCATGGCATACCCGTGTTGAGGCGGTTTTTTGAGTTTCGTTGGGTGGTGGTGGGATGGGATCGGTGCCGGAGACCCCCTGAAAGGGCGGTTTTAGGGCTTTGATCTGCTTTTTCCCATCCCTAGATGTTGCAGGGACAATAGCTCCACCTTCCCCTGGGCAGGGCTCTCTTTGTCTATCCTCCACTCGTATGTTCGCCCTTCGTTAGCTCGAATCGTAAGCCAACTGCCTACACCTGGAGCGAAACCTCTGAAACAACAGCACCTTCTCCAGGCTGGCCGCCACTTTCAGTAGCACCTGATGGGCATGCCTGGTCACCTCAGCAGCTACCTCATACAGCTTCCACCTTACCGTCGATATAGTATAACTCCGATACCACGGCGGTAAGGCCAACACCTTCATCGCCTGAAACAGATTGTAGGCTATTACCCCTATCCTGAAGAATATCGCATTGGCGTAGGTTTCCCCACAGGGCATCCATTCCATACCAAAGCCGCTCTTGAGCTCTTTGATATAGTTCTCCAATTCCCCTCTCTTGTTGTGAATCCGGACTACCTCCTCAGCCTCCTCTTCTCTATTGGTCGCTATGGCATGATAGCAGTAGGGTGACGCATCGAACAGCTCCGCCTGTAGCTTCGGCCAACGCTGTACCACCAGACGAAAGGCTTCTTTTGTCTTGTTCATGGTATGAACCGTTTCCCCTATCTCCCTGCCTTTGTTGTAGGGGCGCCAATCCCTTATCGATTTTATGGCTTCCATTACTGCCTCATCCTTGTCCGCCGTGATAGTGAACCACTTCCTCCCAGTGAAGCATAGGTTCATCACCTCAGCCTGGTAGTAAGCACTATCCACCCGAACATACTCGATCTCCTTCCCTCCCGGCACGGTCTGGAAACACCTCTTCAGAAAACCCACTGCGTCGGCTTGTGCCGGCACATTCCCCTCGCGAAACTCGTCCTCCAGTATCAGCCCCAGCTCAAACACAAACCCCATCTGCGGCTGGTAGCCTTTGCCCCCTTTATAGGTGAACTTGGCCTCTTCCTTCTCCGCCTCTATTACGCTGGCATCCACATCCAGGGTGTACCCTTTCCCCCCATCTCGCCTCACTGTCTCCCTCACCACATGCCTGTTCACCCTCCCCAGACCCGAAAGACCCTCCCCTGACTCCCCCATCCTCCGTAGCCAGTCCCCTACTGTACAGGAGGCTGGCAGACCATCCATCTCCACAAGCTCCCTAAGGCTCCTCTCCCCCTTTACTTCCCTCAAATCCTCCAGCCTCTTCCCTCCACCATGAAGCATCAGCACTAAAGGCATCACAAACTGCGAGGGCTTATACCCTCGACCGCTGCCCGGCCGCGGCAATTCCTCGTCTATTACCTTCGGCAGCTTCAGCGACCTGGCAAACTCATAAACCAGCGCCAACCCACCCCTGGCAATCAACGGCGCATCACTTTGCACCACCCTGAATGGTAATATCCCCTCCTTCTGCCTCTTCATTCTCACCTCCTCGGTGTGTTATTCTCCTTGTCCAGTCTAACCTAAAACTCATGCCTTTTGTAGCTGCCACCATCTCCTTAATCGCTGATCTTGGGTGGAAGTCCCTTGTGGCTCCTCTCGGCTAACAAATCCTTTTGACACGCTTAATTATGGGTCTGCGGCAGGTATGCCATAAGGCTCCGCCTTTTTGGAGCACTACTGCACAATCCAGCGGTACTGTTATTTCGGTGACAAAAAGGTTCCCTTTTTTGCCCCTGGAATCTTAGTCGGATTCTGTAGCCAAAAACATGGGTAGTTTAGGCGATCGTTTTTGCACCTCTTCCTGTCCTTTGCTCCAATGGGTTGGCCTAGTTTCTTGCCTTGAGCCACAGCTCTCGCTAGGCCAGCTTTTGTTCTCTCGCTTCGCCTCTGGCTCTCCATCCTGGCTACCCAGCCAGTCAGGGCATAGAGCAACTCTGCCAGTTCTCCAGGCGCTTCGTCCAACTCTCCTCATAAGAAACGACCTTGACACCATAGGCACGGAGACGTGAGAGGTGAAGTACGAAGTCCGAATCACCCCCATGGTGGGCTTCGCCCTTCCCAAGAAGGACTCTACCCAGTATAAAGAACCCAACCCGTTTTCAGCTTAGCGAGATCTGTGATCCCTCGCTGGTCTTGGTCACCTCGATGCGCACCGGAAAGGCCTCCTTAAGCTCCTCCAGGTGGGTGATGACAATTATCATCTTGAAGTCGTCCTGGATCGAGTTTATGGCTTCCACCAGCTTCCCCAGCCCACTGCTGTCCTGAGTGCCAAACCCCTCATCAATAAAAAGGGTGGGCAGCGGCGCTCCGGCCCGCCTGGCCAGCAGCTTGGACAGGGCAATACGCAGGGCGAGGTTTATGCGAAAGGCCTCTCCACCACTGTACATTTCGTAGCTTCGGTCGCCCAGTTCATCCCTGATCTTTATGTCCAGAGTTTCCACGGTCTCGCCCTTTTTTGTCTCCCGTTGGGTATCGATGTTCACCTGCATTCGCCCACCTGTCATTCGACCCAGCAGACTGTTGGCTTCCTCCTCGATTTCCGGAAGAGCCGACTCAATGAGGAAAGCCTGAATGCCCTTCTTACCAAAGGCCTGGGCCAGTTCCTCGTAGATTCCTTTCTCTTTCAAGGTCTTAAGCAGAGACTGTTCCTTCTCCCGTCTTTTCTCTTCCAGTTCGGAGCAGCGGGCCAGCCTCTCTTGCAAGGCTACCATCCTGTCCCTTACCTCGGTCTGCTGCCGGCGCACCGTATTATGGGCTTCCTCAGCCTGCCTTAGCTCGTTCGCCAGCCCGGGAAGAGAAGCGATCTCAGCGGTCAAGGCTGCGGCCTTTTCCCTATCTGCCTTCAGGGCGGATTCCCAGCCGGCGATAGCCTCCTTGGCTTCGTTGAGGGCTATTTTCTCAAAGGGCAGGTTTCTTTCTGCTTCCTCCAGTTGTCGCTGCAAATTTTCATACTTCCCTAGCTCAGCCACCAGCGCTTGAACCTGTTGGTGCTTTGCAGCATCGTAGCCCAAGCCTGCAATCTGTTGTTCTACTTCCACCAGCGCCTGCTGCTCCGTAATGGCAAATTCTCCTTTGGACAACTGCTCGTCAATCCGGGCCTGTCGCTTTCTTACCTCAGGCAGCTCGATTTCAGCCTCCTTACCCAGGGAGATCTCCTTCTCCAGGCTGGCCACCTGGCGCTGGACTGAAAGGCGCTCCTGGTTCAGCTTCGATTCTAGTTGACCCACGTGGCGGCTCACCTCCTGGTGCTGACCGGTTTTTTCCTTTATCTCCACCTCGTTCTGGCGCTGGCCGTCCATCTTGGCCTTTATCTCCGCCCTGAACTTCTCCTCTATCCTCTGCTTTCCTTCCGCACCTAGCTCCGTTTCACACAAGGGACATCTTGCGTCGCCTCCCGTCAGCAAAGCCAGCTTTTCCTTCGATTCCTTCAATTCTTGCGCCAGCTTAGCCTTAGCAGAGGTGAGGTATTGAATCTCAATGGCCAGTTGTTGAACCTCCTGTTTCTTCTCCCCCAGTTCTTTTTCCCGTTGGGCAAGCATATCGTACTTCGTCCGGGTTGCAGACAGGTCCTGTTCCAGCCTGGCTATCTTCCTGACCCTGGCTTCCAACTCCTCAGCCTTGCTTTGTACCCGCCCCCGCTCCTCCAGTTTTTTCCCCCTGGACTCGTTGATGACTTGTACCAGGCCGTCCTTTCGTTTGGTGAGAGCAAAGGACTGCTGCAGTTTCATGTCCAGGCCTTCCATCTCCCGCCTGGCTTCTTGCAAGCGGGCATAGCCTTCTTTCACCGCCGGAGCTTGTTGAATCGCCGTCTGGTAGCTCTCCACTTTGCGGGTATGTTCGGCGAGCCGGCCTTCCCATCGTTTCTGCTCCCCTCTGGCTCGCTCCGTGGTTTTTTCTAGCTCAATCAACTGCTCCCGCTTGAAATCCAAAGCCTTCTTCTTTTCCCTAAGAATGTTGACCTGAGACTCCTGGTTTGCCAGTTTCTTTTCTAGCTCCGACAGTTCAGCTCTCACCCCCCCCAGCGCGGCTTCGTGCTCTTCCCGACGCCCAATTTCTTGCTGCATCTCCTGGATAGCGCTTTCCAGGGCGCTTTGCTGTTGCTCCTTTTCCCGGACACGGTTTTTGGCTCTTTCCTCTAAGCCATCGTAGAAAGAAAGCCCCAGTATATCTGCCAGGACCTTCTTGCGCTCCCCAGGCGGCTTGATAGTAAACTCATCATCGTGGCCTTGACGAAGGTAGGCACTATTGACGAAGGTAGGGTAGTCCATGTGCAAGGTGTGAATGATCTTTTGTTGCGTCTGCGCCACGCTATCCCCGCTAATCGATTTGAAACCCTCTTCACTAGCTACCTGAAACTCCAGGAGCGTCTGCCCGGGGCGTTCCGTCTTGCTTCGTGCTGTTTTCGGCCTGGCTTTGGTACGCTTGCGTATCACCCGGTACTGGGCCTCCCCCACCACAAAGTCAAACTCCACCTCCATGTCGTTCTTTCCCAGGTGAATAAGCTCATCATCGCTCTTGGCCCTGGACCTTCCCCAAAGCGCCCAGGTAATAGCATCGATCAAAGCCGACTTTCCATTGCCGTTGTCTCCACTGAGGCAGGCTAGGTGAATGCCGTCAAAGTGGAGTGGCGGTACGTTATCCCGATAGCACATGAAGTTACGCAGAAAGAGCTTTGTGGGTAGCATTTCCAGGTTCCTGATGAAGCCTCTTGGATTCTCTGCCTAATTATATCGTGAGCCAAGTCCAAGCGCCATTTCGCCGGACAGCCCGAAGACAGTCGAGGTCGAAGTTCCCTTTTGTCGGTAATTTCGGCGGCCACACGGTGGTTAGCCACCTTGCCCGACCAGCCCGTATGACTTACAATGACTGTCGAGGAGAGAAACATGTTTGAACTTCTGTCGGAGAAAATTGGAGAGGTCTTCAAACGGCTGGCTGGGAAGGGCAGGTTAAGCGAAAAGGACATTGATGAAGCGCTGCGTCAAGTGAGAATAGCCCTCCTGGAAGCCGACGTGAATCTGAAGGTGGTGAAGGATTTCACCGCTAGGGTGAAGGAGCGCTCCCTCACAAGCGAAGTGCTGGAGAGCCTGACACCGGCCCAACTGGTAGTGAAGATCGTCCACGAAGAGATGATTGCTATCCTGGGAGGCCAGCAATCGCGGCTCGTCCCGGCAGGACGCCCTCCCTCCAGGCTGATGCTGGTGGGATTACAGGGCAGCGGCAAGACGACGACCTGCGCTAAGTTGGCTTTACACCTGAGGCGCTCAGGACAGCAGCCTTTGCTGGTGGCTGCGGATACCCGTCGTCCGGCAGCTATAGAACAGCTCATCATCCTGGGCAAGCAGCTTGACATACCTGTGTATGCCAGTGATAAGAAGGTGTCGCCGCCAAAAATTTGCACCCAGGCCATCGATCGAGCACGAGAGCTGGCCGCTAACTGGCTTGTGGTTGACACCCAGGGGCGCCTTCACATCGATGAGGAGATGATGGCCGAGATGGTGGAGGTGAAGAAAGCGCTTCAGCCTTCTGAGGTGCTACTGGTGGTGGACGCCATGACCGGGCAGGACGCAGTGCGGGTAGCTGAAGAATTCAACGCCAGAGTGGGACTGACGGGACTGATACTGACCAAGATGGATGGCGACGCGCGAGGTGGCGCTGCCCTCTCTATCAAATCGGTCACTGGAATACCCATCAAGTTCATCGGAATAGGGGAAAAGGTTGACGCCCTTGAGCCTTTCCATCCTGACCGGATCGCCTCCCGCATCTTAGGTATGGGGGATATGCTCACCCTCATCGAAAAAGCGGAAAAGGTCATGGATGAGAAGAAGGCCAAGGAGATGGAGAAGAAGCTGCGCACGGCCACCTTCAACCTGGAAGACTTTCTGGACCAGCTCCAGCAGGTCAGGAAGATGGGGCCGATGAGCCAACTGATCGAGATGATCCCTGGCCTTTCCTCTTTGGCCCGCCGCCTGCCGGAAGGGGTGGATGAGAAGCAGCTAAAGAGGGTGGAGGCCATCATATTCTCCATGACCCCGGAGGAACGCCAGCATCCCGACATGATTGACGGGAGCCGCCGTCGCCGCATTGCTCGGGGCAGCGGCACCAGCCCCCAGGATATCAATCAACTCCTGAACCAATTCCGCCAGGCACAGAAGCTGATGAAGCAACTGGACTCAGGGAAGGCGCGGCAGTTACTTTCCCGGCTTAGGTAGAACCCTTAGGTCGCCAACCAGATACCGGAACATCCTCCAGACATGAGTCCAGCGTAGTACAAAGAGTGGCACACCTATCTGTCCGCCCCTAGCGTAGCCTTAAACAATGCCTCTCACGAAGCAGCTTTTACTACGTAGAAGATCAACTTGCCTGGCTCAACTTCGATACTCGTCACCTTCATTGGGAGGCCCTTTAGCATATCGGTCAAGGCGTCTTCAATGGGTATGTTATTGGCTATGGCATTCTTGACTTGGCGTGGGATCCATGCTCTGCCGATTTGAAGCTTTTCTATTTTCGTTTTGGGTTTGCCATCCTCGATCACCATCTCGATCCTCATAGCTATGCGCAACTTGAGACCAATGTCTACCCTGCACCGGATCAGCACTTCACCAGCTTTGGTAAAGTTGACGGCGACGGTGGTGATATCTATCGGAATATCAGCCTCGTCTGTTGCCTCCTTCAGCTTCGCGCTGACTTCCTTTTCAGTCAGGGTGAGGCGATACTGAGGCCCCGAGGGATTCGTAAGCCAGCCCACAAGGTCATCTATCCTCTGGTCAAAGCTGGCCGCGTCTGTCTGTGTGTAGGTCACGTCCTGCATATTCTTCTCCAGTCCCGAAGGCCGCGTAACCTGCCAGGCACATATTCCCAGGACGATAGCCGTTATCACGGCGATAGCACCTATGACTCTCAGAGCGATCTTGGCGATACGGAATATCGTACTCAATATCTTCCAAAAACAGCCCATCTGTCGTTCCCTTGTCTCAAATCGCCTATAAGTATATGCATGTCTTAATATCTGTCAAATGTGTGAATGAGGAGATGTCCAGAGGGATTGATGAAGATTCGGAACGCCTTCAGAAAGAGGGTCGAGGGAAAGCCTTTACTCTAGATAGTCTTTCAATCTCCTGCTGCGTGTGGGATGACGCAGTTTGCGTAGCGCCTTGGCTTCGATCTGTCTGATTCTCTCTCGGGTTACCTTGAATTCTCTGCCCACCTCTTCCAGAGTGCGGCTCCGTCCATCCTCAAGCCCGAACCTCAACCTAAGCACCCTCTGTTCGCGGGGAGTAAGCGTGTCCAACACGGTTCCTATCTGCTCCTTCAGTAATTCATAGGACGCCGTATCTACTGGTGACATGATCTTTCGATCCTCGATGAAGTCTCCTAGATGGGTATCCTCTTCCTCCCCGATCGGAGTTTCCAAGGAGATTGGTTCCTGAGATATTTTTAGGATTTCCTCAACCTTTTCCGGGGGCATTTCCATCTGTTCGCTGATTTCCTCTATGGTCGGCTCTCTTCCATGTTCTTGAGCCAGGCGTCGTGTTACCCTGTAAAGCCTGGTTATAGTCTCCACCATGTGCACCGGGATACGGATTGTCCGTGCCTGATCCGCTATGGCGCGAGTGATTGACTGACGAATCCACCAGGTAGCATAAGTACTGAATTTGTAGCCTCTGCGGTAGTCGAACTTCTCCACGGCCCGAAGAAGGCCAATGTTCCCCTCCTGAATTACATCCAGGAATGACATACCTCGCTCAACATACTTCTTAGCGACACTAACTACTAATCTCAAATTGGCTTCGACAAGACGCTCCTCTGCCATCCTTCCTCTGAGCTTAATGCTTTCCAGATATCTATCATACTCATCTTCGCAGGATCCAAGGATATCAGGAAACTCCGAGCTGCGAAGAAAATTGCTTAGTTCGGATGACGATCTCTGACCAATAATACCGAAGAGTTCAGGAGGCAACAAAGAGCTGGCCAAGGAAAGATCCTTCAAAGACTGCTCCACCGTGTCCCAACTCTTGTCAATCTTACGTGATAGGTTTCCTATCAATTGCTCATCTAGCTCTCTATCGAGGGCGGCACGCAACTGGGGATTGGAAGTCCTTTCGGCGATGGTGGCTCCTAAAGTCAAGCCAAGTTCGCTCTCTACAGCCTCAAGTAGAGGAAAGCTCTGTTCCAGCCGTTCCAGCAGAGCAACAATTATTTCGGTAGAAGACGGTGACCTCGCCAGCTTGCGGGAGCACTCCTCTGTTATCTCATTGATGTAATCTTTCTCTTCCTTGTTCCGGGCAAGCTCTTTCTCTTCCTCTGCGGTCAGAAGCGGCACTCGTCCAATCTGGCGTAGATACATCCGCACAGGATCATCAGCAGCCTCCACTTCCTCAAGCTCCAGCTTGACCTCTTCTTCCGGCAGGAGTTCTTGTTCCAGCGCTTTTTCTTCCTCCAAAGGCTCTGCCTCAGTCAAAGCGGGAGTCAGTTCTTCAATCTCTACACTTTCCGCAGGCGTACTGGCATAGACATCTTCCAACACCACTGGCTCAAATTTCGGAGACACCGGCGTTGCATCGGAGCCCCATGCTGTATCTGCCTGACGGTGAGACGGCTCAAGAGACCGCCTTTCCTTTTTCGGCTTCACTCCTTGTACCTCTGCTCTTTCGTTTTTCTTTCCTTCCCCTGAAGGAAGACCTCACACAGCTCTGTATTCAGCTTCACCCCCAATTGTTGCAGCTCCTCTAATTCAGCGGTACTGCCCTCGTCTTGGAGGTCGGAAATCAACGCCTCTTCTTTGGCTTTCAGATCTTTTAGCCAGCGCTCTCGAAGGCGGCGGACACAATCGCCAAGAGCCTCTTCCTGCTCCTTTTCACTCATTGGGGGAAGTGGCTTCTCCACTAGTACTTCCAGATACCCACGAAGAAACCCGTCAAGAGTGCCACGCATTGAATCAAGATCAGCAGAATCTCGCCAGGCGAGGAAAAGCTGGCGAGCTTCGCTATGATGGAAGAAATCTGGGGATAGACCCAAGGGTAGGCTTCGCAGATGCGGATAGCGAACCAGCAGGGATAGACAGTATTCCGCCAACGGGTCAGTAAGAAGTAAAGAGGATATGAGAATTGAAGGTTGCTCCAGTTCGCGCTTCTCTCTTAGCCTGGCTGATCCTTTCAGCCTTCTAAGCGCTGAAGCCAGTTCCCGCTCATCTACACCCACTAAGCGGCACAGTTTTTGCAGGTAGTGTGCCTGACTTACCGGATCACCAATCTCCTTCACAACTGGCAAGAGTTGATCCACAGCAGAAGATTTGCCTTTGAGGTCAGTCAAGTCAAGCTTGGAGGCCACCGTGTTGAAAACATACTCGATGACTGGCGTAGCTTGACTTACCAGATGCTGCCATTGTTCCGCACTTTCTCTTATGATATCATCAGGATCCTTCCCCTGGGGCAGGATGGCGACTTTCCAATGGGCATCGTAAGGATTCTCATACTTGGCATCCGTCCAGCCTGACACAGACGTTAGTTGCCCGAAAGTCTGGCTGATTACTTCCTGCCCTCTAAGCATGGCCATTTCACCAGCGGCATCGGCATCTAGAGCCAAGGTGAGGTTCTTGGTCAGCTTCTTGATGATGCCGACCTGCTTCTCAGTGAGAGCCGTCCCCAGA
This sequence comes from Chloroflexota bacterium, assembly GCA_016876035.1. GTDB lineage: Bacteria > Chloroflexota > Dehalococcoidia > UBA2247 > RBG-13-53-26 > VGOE01. The sequence continues at coordinate 4,378 of VGOE01000010.1, read as the reverse complement.
GAAGCAACCACATTGTTGAAGCCATATTGATGGGCCATGATAACATCCATGTAGCCCTCTACCACTATAGCCAGGTTCTGCTTTCTAATAGCAGACTTGGCTCGGTCAATACCGTAGAGGGTGCTGCTCTTGTCAAACACAGGCGTCTGAGGTGAATTAAGGTATTTCGGCAACGAGTCATCCATGGCTCTGGCCCCAAAGCCCACCACCCTTCCATCTGCGCCCCTTATGGGAAACATCAGCCGGTTGCGAAAGCGATCGTAAACCCTTCCCTGCTCCTTTTCCACCAACAAACCAGCAGCCAGTAGCATGTCCCCAGGGTAGCCTTTCCGGGTTAGCTCATCATGCAATGCCTCCCAGCTATCCAGGCTGAGACCCAGTTGAAAGTCTTCGATAGTTTTCTCCGCAACGCCGCGCTGGGCTAAGTAGCTTCGCGCCGACTGACCGATCTGAGAGAGGAGTAGACGGTGATAATACTCGGCAGCAGCCTCATTTATCTCTCTTAATTGTTGTTCCTCTCTTTGACTCCCACTGGGTTGTGGGGGGACGAGGGGCACGCCTGTTCTTTGCGCTAGAATACGCAGCGCTTCCCCGAAGTCAACCCCCTCCTTTTTCATCACAAAGGAAAATGCGTCACCGCCTGTAGCACATGCCCCGAAGCAGTGCCAACTCTGGCGCTCTGGGAACACAAAGAACGAAGGAGTCTTTTCAGCGTGGAAGGGGCAAGATGCCTTGAAGCTACGTCCTGCCTTCTTCAAACCAGGAACATACCAGGAGACCACCTCCACAATGTCTACCCTTTGTTTTATCTCATCAATGAGGCTCACGATGTAGTTCCTCTTTCTGGCCTCGGTGAGTCACCCGCAATTAGATAAGACCAGCCTCCCCTGCTATCTGAAGCGCATACTGGTCAGTCATGCCAGCGACATAATCCACCACTCTTCGAGCTAGAGGTTCATCCCGAAGGGCGTAGTCCGTAGGCAGATTCTGTTCGTGTTCGCTAAAGTGCTGGTACAGAAGACGTATCACCTCTCTGGCTTTGTCGGCTTCTATCTGTACCGCACTGGAGTGGTACACCCTCTCAAAAAGGAATTCTCGGAGGATGTTCATGACCTCGCCTGCCGCTGGACTCACTCCAATCATCGGTTTTACTTCTTGGCTTGTCAACCCTGAGCCTTCCCCCCTGGCTGCCCAGGAATAACTCAAGATATCCCAGATCATGGCGTTAATCCGGTCGGAACGAGACTTCCCAAATCTGGAAGTGACCGGATTTGGAAGGTCGTTTTCGTTAATGACATTAGCCCGCAGAGCATCGTCGATATCGTGGTTTATGTAGGCCACAACATCAGCGATCTTACATACCTGTCCTTCCAGAGTATCCGGTGTTTCCCAGCCTTCACCCATGATGTCAGTTCTTGATTTTGAATGCTTCAAAATACCCTCTCTTACCTCAAAGGTAAGGTTAAGCCCGGCACCCTCCTTTTCTAGCAGGTCAACCACCCTCAGGCTTTGCTCGTTATGCCTAAAACCGAAGGGTGAGATTTCGTTCAGAACCTCCTCCCCTGTGTGACCGAAGGGAGTATGCCCCAGGTCGTGCCCCAGAGCGATCGCCTCGGTCAGGTCCTCATTAAGATTCAAGGCACGGGATATGGAACGGGCGATTTGTGAAACCTCAAGAGTGTGGGTCAATCGGGTGACGTAGTGATCGCCCAGGGGTGCAATGAACACCTGGGTCTTGTGCTTCAGACGGCGAAAAGCCTTACAGTGAATGATACGGTCACGGTCACGCTGGAAGGCAGTGCGCATAGGGCATGGCTCCTCAGTTTTGAGCCTTCCCGCAGACAATCTGGCCTTCATGGCGTAAGGGGAAAGGGATTCTTCCTTCTCTTCCAGCCAAAGCCGGATATTATGCCGGGATGAATTCACTGTTACCTAGATAGCACAAAATACAAGCCTATCAGGTAGGGGAGCGACCAGCCAGGGCTTTTTCCGCTTCGGCGATTATGGCTCTGGTCTGTTCGATCATGTCAGGATTGACTGAGACTGAGGTGATCCCCCATTCCACCAGCTTGGTAGTAAGCTCCGGATAGACCGACGGAGCCTGCCCGCAGATGGAACTAGTTATCCCTCTTCTCTTGGCTATTGTGATGGCTCTCTCCAGAGACCAAAGCACAGCCTCGTTCCGTTCATCAAACCACTCGGCTAGCTTTGGGCTATCGCGATCAATCCCGAGAATCAACTGGGTCAGATCGTTGGAGCCAATAGAGATGCCATCAAGGCCAACATCTATGAACTGGTCTAATAGGATGATATTAGACGGCACCTCGACCATCATCCAAAGCTTGAAGTCCGGTGATCCGACCAGGCCCTCTGATTGCAGAATACGTTTGGCCTGGGTTAAGCCCCTTATCGTGCGCACAAAGGGTATCATGACCCATAAGTTGGTGAAGCTTTTCCTCACCCTCTTGACAGCGTCTAGCTCCAGTTTGAAGATGTCGATCTCCCTGACATAGCGTGAGCACCCCCTGTATCCCAACATGGGATTTTCCTCAACCTCTTCATACAGCTCACCACCCTTAAGATTCCGGTATTCGTTGGTCTTGAAATCACTGGTGCGGTAGACAACTGGCCTCGGGTTAAATGCCCTAGCAAAGATTTCAAGCCCACCGGCGAGCTTGTCAACAAATTCCCCACCTCTATTTTGGCTGAGCATATAGCGGGGGTGCTCCCCGATACTAGCAATCATGAACTCAGCCCTGAGAAGACCCACGCCATCCACGTTTCGGGCTGCCACACGTTCAGCCAAGTCGGGCTCAGCTAGATTGACATAAACTTTGGTGGTTGTCTTCACTGACTCCCCTACTAACATGAAGCTGGGGATGGCCGCAGTCTTTCTTGTCACCCGGCCCTCATAGACCTTTCCTTGCGAACCGTCTACGGTGATCAGTTGCCCATCTTTCAGCACTCTGGTAGCGCTTCCTGTTCCCACGATGCAGGGGACCCCAAGTTCTCGGCTTACTATGGCCGCATGGCAGGTTCTGCCGCCGCGATCGGTTACAATAGCCACCGCCCGCTTCATAGCCGGCACAAAATCGGGCGTGGTCATCTCAGCGACTAGCACATCACCTTCTCTTACCTTGTCTATTTCAGAGGCATGGTGAGTTATCTTCACTGTTCCTGTGGCTGTGTCTGGACTGGCCGGTATGCCACTGAGGAGTTCGACGCCTTCGACCTCTTCGACTGCCTCCGCCTCCCTACGAGCGCTAATGGTGGTGACAGGACGGGTTTGTACAATGTAAAGCTTGTCCCCCTCTTTAGCCCATTCGATATCCTGGGGGAACTGGTACAGGTTCTCTATCGTCTTGGCGATGTTCGCCAGGGCCAAGATATCCTTGTCTGTCAGTTTCTGCTTCCCTTGATCCGAAACCGCAACTGGTACTTGGATGTTGCTTTCCTCGTGGTTTCTGGCAGCCACGTTTCTAACCAGTTGCCACTCCTGCTTGACTATACTCTTATCCATGATCCTCGACGTCTCTTTGTCTATGGTGTAAAGGTCGGGTGTCACTAGACCAGAGACTACAGTCTCTCCCAGGCCGTATACTGCTTCGATGATGATCTTGCTGCCGTCGCTGCTTACTGGCTCTACAGTAAATATGACTCCTGAGACCTCAGACTGGACCATTCTCTGTACCGGAACAGCAATGCCTATTTTCAGGTGTTCGAAACCGTGCTCAACCCGATAGAAGATGGCCCGAGGTTCGAACAAAGATGCCCAGCAATCCTGTACTGCTGCCACTACGCTGTCTTCCCCTTCCACATTGAGAAAGGTACGCTGCTGACCGGCAAAGGAGGCTTCCGGCAGGTCTTCAGCAGTGGCAGACGACCTCACGGCTACCAGGCCACCCCCCATTTTCCTATAGGCTTTCCTTATTTCCTCCGCTATTTGTCGTGGCATAGGTGCCCGGTTAATGCTGGCCTTGATCTGATTAGCAACCTGTTCCAGGTACTTGCTATCTCCAGTATCCAGGTCCTTGAGGTAACCACGGATCTTTTCTGTTAGTTTAGCTTCCTCCAGAAAATGGAAATAGGCAGCAGCAGTGACCACGAACCCTGGCGGAACAGGCACATTGGACTTGGTCAACTCCCCCAGATTAGCTCCTTTTCCGCCAGCCAAAGCTAGATCCCCTCTGCCGATTTCCTCGAACCAGGCCACCACCTTCAGGTCTTTCTTCATTGCTGGTGATCCTCCTTATTCTATGTAGCGTTCAACATGGCACTAATCCATGGCCAGTTTGTTAGGCTTTTCAGAGCTCCCCTGTTGGATGCTAGGTTGGCTAACCCGTGTTCTGCCTGAAGAGTGGCTGCGTTAAGTGAGTCG
>VGOE01000009.1 GCA_016876035.1 Chloroflexota bacterium | reverse complement strand
AGGCCCATGAGCTGTTTTCAGAATCCTGAGAGTGTTGATCGGATCATCTATGGCATTACCAATCACCTTAACTCAACCTGGAAGGAGAAGCCTATCCCTCAATTTACACACTTCTCTTGACACTACCGGGGGTGGGGGTTGGCTCTATATTCACAGATTCCGTAATAAGTGGTAATATCAGCACAAGAGTAGTTCGTGGGGCACGGGCCTGGGGGGTACTGTACACAACGGCACTTTTATGAAACCAGAGGAAAAGGCAAGACAAAAGATTGACCAACTGCTGAGGGATGCGGGATGGGTGGTTCAAGACCTACAGCAATTGAACCTCGGAGCATTCCTGGGGGTGGCTGTGCGCGAGTTTCCGCTTCAGTCAGGCAGCGCCGATTATCTCTTATTCGTAGGTAGGCAAGCAGTTGGAGTAGTGGAGGCGAAACCCGAGGGCACCACGCTGAGCGGCGTGGCTGATCAATCGGAGAAATACCTGGCTGGCTTTCCCCAGAATCTACCCCATGTCATGGAACCTTTGCCCTTTGGCTACGAGAGCACGGGCATAGAGACCTTCTTCCGAGACCTAAGAGACCCAGACCCTCGCTCGCGCCGTGTCTTCGCCTTCCACCAACCGGAGACCCTGGGCGAAGGGAGCTGGCAACAAGACACCCTCAGAGCCAGACTCAGGAACATGCCTCCCCTGATAACAGAGGGGCTTAGAGACTGTCAAATCCAGGCGATTCAAAGCCTGGAAAAGTCCTTTGCCGACAACAGACCCAGAGCGTTGATTCAAATGGCCACCGGCAGCGGCAAGACCTACGCTGCGGTCAGTTTCATCTACCGCTTGATCAAGTTTGCCAACGCCCGGAGAGTCCTTTTCCTGGTGGACAGGAGCAATCTGGGTCGCCAGACGAAAAAAGAATTCCAGCAGTATGTGACCCCTGATGACGGCCGGAAGTTTACCGAGCTTTATAATGTGCAGCATCTGACCTCCAATACCCTGGACCCCGTCAGCCGGGTGTGCATTACCACTATTCAAAGACTCTATTCCATGCTGAGGGGGGAACCCGAGTTTGAACCCGAACTGGAGGAGCCGTCGCTCTTTGCCCTGGCACCTGAAGAAGAGAGGCCCAAAGAGGTGGGCTATAACCCTCAAATCCCGATAGAAACCTTCGACTTCGTAGTCACGGACGAGTGCCACCGTTCCATCTATCACCTCTGGCGGCAGGTGCTGGAATACTTTGATGCCTTTATCGTTGGGCTGACGGCTACTCCGTCAAAACAAACCCTGGGCTTTTTCAACCAGAACCTGGTTACCGAATACAGCCATGAGCGGGCGGTGGCGGACGGTGTCAATGTGGGCTACGAGGTATATCGCATCCAGACTCGAATCACCGAGCAGGGAAGCAAAGTGGAAGCCGGATATTACATTGACAGGCGGGACAAGCTGACCAGAAAGACACGCTGGGAACTGGTGGACGAGGATATTGAGTATGCTGCCAGCCAGCTCGACCGCGATGTGGTTGCCCCCGATCAGATAAGAACGGTTATCAGAACGTTCAAGGAAAAGCTATTCGCTGAGATTTTCCCCGGCCGTAGCGAGGTGCCCAAAACCCTGATCTTTGCCAAGGATGATTCTCATGCCGAGGACATCGTCCACATCCTCAGGGAGGAGTTCGGCAAAGGGAACGAGTTCTGCAAGAAGATAACCTACAAAACTACCGGCGAAAAACCGGAGGACTTGATTGCCAGCTTCCGCAACTCATACAACCCACGGATAGCCGTCACGGTGGACATGATTTCCACTGGCACCGACATCAAGCCGCTGGAGTGCCTCCTCTTCATGAGGGATGTCAAATCCAGGGTTTATTTTGAGCAGATGAAGGGTCGGGGAACAAGGACCATTTCGCCCACCGATTTCAAGGCGGTCACCCCGGATGCTGACTACAAGACGCGCTTCGTGATAGTGGACGCTATCGGCGTCTGTGAGAAGGACAAGACCGATTCCAGACCCCTGGAGCGCCAGCGCAGCGTGCCTTTTGACAAACTGGTAATGTCGGTGGCCATGGGCAATCGAGACGAAGATACCCTTAGCTCCCTGGCCGGTAGGCTGGCCAGCCTGGGCAAGCAGATAGCCGATACGGACAGAAAGGAAATCCAACAGGCGGCAGAGGGCAGGAGCCTGAAGGAGATAATCAATGGTTTGCTGGATGCCTTAGACCCTGACAGGCAAATAGATAAAGCCAGGCATATTTTCAATACAGAGATGCCAACCGAGGAGCAGGTGAAAAGAGCATCGCAGGAACTCGTCAAGATTGCCTGCGTCCCCTTTGACCTCCCAGAATTCAGAAACACGATAGTGGACATCAAGAGGAGAAGCGAGCAGACCATCGATACGGTAAGCAAAGACCAGGTGATTCTTGCCGGCTTCGATGAGACGGCAAAGGAGAAGGCACGGAATATCGTTGGTACTTTTAAGAAGTTCCTTGAGGATAACAAGGATGAACTCGTTGCTTTGCAACTGATCTACGGCAAGCCCTATGGCCGGCGCCACCTGACCTACGAGGAGATAAATAGCCTGGCTGGAGCAATACAGAAACCTCCCTATAACCTGACACCGGAGCTGGTCTGGCAGGCCTATGAGCAACTGGACAGGGCCAAGGTAAAGGGAGCCGGACCACAGAAGCTTCTGACCAACATCATTTCGCTATTGCGCTTTGCTGTTGGCCAGGCTGATGTCCTGGAGCCTTTCCCTGAGGTGGTGAATCGCCGCTTTGAGTACTGGCTGGCGCAGCAGGAGCAGTTGGGGCGAAGGTTTACAGTAGAGCAGAGGGCTTGGCTTCAGATGATAAAGGAGCATATTGCCACCTCGGCCAGTATCAGCATGGAGGACTTCGGGCTATCCCCGTTTTATGAGAAAGGCGGCGTGGTGCGGGCGAGCCGACTCTTTGAACAGCAACTGGACGAGCTTCTGGAAGAGCTTAACGAGGTGCTGGTGGCATGAGAGAAGAAGCGATTGGCGGGGGCAGGTCGCTTTGGGGCGACTCGCCGAGTCGCCCCTACGGGGACAAATCAGACCGGCCCGCTTTGCCGCAGGGGTGGGTGTGGACGAGGCTGGGGGAGATTAGCACGCTTGAGGCTGGAAACCCAGCTCCCCAAGGAGAAAACTGCTTTATAGATGGCAGGTACCCGTTTGTCCGGGTTCAAGATATGGGCAGTTTAGAAAATAACGTCTACATCCATGATACGAGAAACCATCTGAACGATATGGCGATAAGAAAGCTAAGGCTGGTTCCTAAGGGGGCGGTTCTATTTACAAAAAGCGGGATGTCGACTCTCCTGAATCAGCGAGCCATCTTAGGGAGAGATATGTATGTGGTGAGCCATATTGGAATAGCTATGCCACTAGGCAGAATCCCAAGTGAATGGTTGTATTACTGGCTCAAGACAGTTGACTTTAAGGAATTGACACATGCTACAACATTGCCTTCGCTTCAACTATCAAAGGTTCAAGAAATACATGTTCCCCTTCCTCCCCTCCCGGAACAGCACCGCATCGTGGCCAAGATTGAGGAACTTTTCACCAGACTGGATGCCGGCGTGGCGGTGCTGAAGAAGGTCAAGGCGCAACTGAAGGCTTACCGCCGGGCGGTCCTTAGAGACGCCTTTGAAGGGAAGCTCACCGCCGAGTGGCGACAAGCCCGCAAAGGCGAACTTGAGCCTGCCTCCGTGCTCCTGGAACGGATAAAGAAGGAGCGCGACAGAAATGCCCCCGTAGGGGCGAGGTCACCCCGCCCCTACACGGACACATCGAACCTGCCCACCTTGCCAGAGGGGTGGGTGTGGGCAAATATTGGCGGGATTGGGGAGGTGAGTGGAGGTCTTACCAAGAGTTCAAAACGAGACATATATTCCCGAAAGATGCCATATCTTCGGGTCGCCAATGTCTATGCAGGAGAGCTACAGTTGAATGACATAAGAAGTATCGGAGTCAAGGAAGACGAGGTTAAGAAGGTCACCTTGAAGAAAGGGGATTTGTTAATCGTTGAAGGAAATGGGAGCCGTGACCAGATAGGTCGTGTGGCCCTGTGGGATGGAGGCATATCCCCGTGTGTCCATCAGAATCACATAATCAAAGCAAGGTTCCAACCCACAGAGATTAGCAGATATGCTCTCTATTGGCTTCTTTCCGCTGATGGACGTGAACAAATCACCCGCGTGGCGAGTTCAACATCTGGACTATATACGCTGAGCATTTCTAAAGTCTTGTTCCTCCCTATTCCGCTTCCCTCCCTGCTAGAACAAGCAAGAATCTTAGACGAGATTGAGCGCCGCTTCTCTATTGCTGACGAGGCGGAAAGGGTAGTGGAGCAAAGCCTTAAACAAGCGGAAAGATTACGCCAGAGCATCCTCAAAAGGGCCTTCGAGGGGAAGCTGGTGCCCCAGGACCCCACCGATGAGCCAGCAGAAGAATTGTTGAAGAGAATACAGAGAGAAAAATCAAATGTAGGGACGAGCAGACGTTCGCCCCTACGAAGGCATAGGTAGGGGCACGTTGCAACGTGCCCCTACTGAGACCAGACCGACGAGAAAAGCCCGAAAGAAACCGCTATAATGCCCGGAAGGTTGATATGACATGTTGGGGAAATACCAGCGGAGGTCTATCCGACTGAAGAATTACGATTATTTGCAAGCGGGGGCCTATTCCATCACTATCTATCTGCGTACAGAGATAGGCGGTGTCTGTTGGGTGAAGGGGCACGTTGCAACGTGCCCCTACGCAAAATGAGGAAATACATTGTGGACAATCCTGCAAAAGGGGAGTCGGATGAAGAAGACCATGATAATGCAAGACAAAGGAGGTTGATATAGCATGTCCGATGAATCAGCCACCATTGTCCAGAGATACGAACCTGGGAAATGCCATCGGAGGTCTATCCGATTAAAGAATTACGATTATTCGCAAGCAGGGGCGTATTTTATAACCGTTTGCACACAAGGTCGGGAGTGTTTATTCGGTGGAATAGCCGATGGGGAAGTACGAATGAACGAATACGGGGAAATCGTGCACCAGGAATGGTTACAAGCAGCCATCCTTCGCCCCAGTGTGGAATTGGATGCCTTTGTGGTAATGCCGAACCACGTGCATGGAATTGTTGTGTTGCGTGACGGTGGTAGGGGCACGTTGCAACGTGCCCCTACGTTGGAACGATTCGGCAAACCGACATCGAGTTCCATTCCGACGATCGTCCGTTTATTCAAATCGGTGAGCACTAGACGCATCAATGCCACACGTCAGACGCCGGGAGCCGCGGTGTGGCAACGCAATTATTACGAACATGTGATACGAAATGAAAACGAGCTGAAGGAAATAAGAGAATATATCATGAATAACCCTTTGAAGTGGGAATTAGACGAGGAAAATCCTGACAATGCAAAATGTGGGGGGTTGATGAAGCATGGCCGATGAATCAGCCACCATTGTCTAGAGACTGTGGGACTGATGAGAGCCTTGAGGATGCCAGCACTCTTCCTGCTCCAGACGTTCTAGCCGGGGAGATTGCTGAAAACCTTGAGACAGCTCTGGAACAGTTCAAGAGCATCTACGAAAGCCTGGCATCGGAATGACATATTCCTGCTAATGTGGGCTTGCATCATGAATGGCCTGTTCTTTTCTTCCGTTAAAGGCCACAGCCCCCCTGCCGTCACCTCAGCAGTCGCCGTCGCATAGTGATCAGGGACAGGGGAAAGAATAGGGCTATGATGCCCACTATGACACCCAGCCCCCACCAGGCCCCCGCCCCAGGCTCACCGCTGACCACAGCCCTGGTCAAATTGACCACCGGCGTGAGGGGAGCGATCCAACTGAGATGCCGCACCAGCGGGTCGAAGGAATCGAGAGGGAAAAAGACGCCGCTGAAGAAGAACATGGGAGTGACGAAGAGGGTGAAAAAGTAGTTGAAGGAATTGATGGAAGGCACTACCGAGGTGAAGAAGAGGGCTATCGAGCCAAACATCAGGCCTGCCAGCAACGCCAGAGGGATGGCAAAGATTGCCCAGGGGGAATCCACCAACCCGAAGGCGGAGACGACTATCAGGATAACGCAGGCAGTGAGTAAGGAGCGCGTAGCGCCCCAGAGTATCTCGCCGGTCACCACATCTTCAATGTTCACGGGTGTGGTGATGATGGCATCGTAGGTCCTCTGCATTTTCATGCGGACATAACTGCCATAGGTACATTCGAAAATGGTGCTGAACATGGCATAACTGGCAACAATGCCTGGCGCGATGAACTTGATATATCTCTCGCCACCCTCCAGCACTACGTAGGTCCCCAGTCCAGCTCCCATGGCCAGAAGCACAAGGAGAGGCTCGGCGAAGAAGCCGGGCACCTCGGTGCGCCAAAGCTTGAAGAAAACATCGCGGTTCCGCTGCCAGACGCGGAGGGAACGGTAGGATACGGGACTTCTCATTTCAATCCTTGATCAAGACACGCTGGGCGTCGAAAACAGTTTGAACTAATGATGATCCCCGCCACTGCTGGATGTCAAATAGCTGAGGACGATATTCACAAGAGCCTGATTCGGGCCCATTTCGGTGGCGTCTTAGCTGGGGAAATCGGGGCTATTTCGCTGGCTAAGATTGCTGTATATTAAAGGAGGGGAACGGCGTTCATAAGAAGTGGGGGTGGAATGTAGGGGAGATATAAGCCCTTGATTGAAGCTATAGCGCAAGACCAAAGGAGATGAAAGGAAGGAGAAATATGGGAAAGCTCGATGGCAAAGTGGCAGTAATCACAGGTGGAGCCAGCGGCATAGGTGAGGCTACAGTGCGGCTGTTTGTCAAAGAAGGGGCCAGAGTAATGATGGCAGATATTCAAGATGACAAAGGAAAAAGCCTGGCGAAGGAACTAGGAGCGAAGGCCACGTACCTTCACACGGATGTGACACAGGAAAGCGATGTGAAGGCCATGGTCGACTGCGCCGTGCAACATTTCGGGCGACTGGACTGCTTGTTGAACAACGCTGGCGCTGGCGGCCCCATGGGGCCAATTGAAGACATACCCACCGACGGTTTTGATAGCACTGTGGCCCTCCTCATCCGGGGGCCGTTTCTGGGCATGAAGTATTCTGCACCGGTGATGAAACGCCAGGGTGGGGGCAGTATCATCAACACGGCCAGCATCGCCGGCGTTCGAGTCGTTGAGAGTGATCACATCTACAGTGCTGCCAAGGCGGCCGTTATCCACCTGACTCACTCCGTGGCCATGGAGTTGGGGGAGAGCGGCATACGGGTGAACTGTATTTCCCCAGGGTTTATTGCCACGCCTATTTTTCAGAAGGCGGCCGGGCTGACTCCTGAGGATTTCGCCCAGAGGCTCGAGCGGGTGAGAAACGTCCTGGCAACCTTCCAGCCCATCAGGCGAGCTGGGCTTCCGGAGGACATTGCTCTGGCGGCTCTGTGGCTGGCGAGCGACGAATCGGGCTTTGTTAACGGCCACAATCTGATTGTCGATGGAGGGCTTTCCAACGGGCGGATGTGGACTCAATTCCAGATGGAGATGGGCCCACTGACGGAGGCTCTGCTGGGCTTGGGCTAAGCTCGCAAAGGAGGCGGGAATATGGAGAAGCAGCGCAGGCTTTACCGCAGCGAAAAGGATCGGCTTCTGGGCGGCGTCTGCGGAGGGCTGGCAGAATACTTCAGAACAGACCCCGTTCTGGTGCGGGTGGTCTTTGTGCTCGTAACCTTCTTGTTGGGTGTTTTTCTCGGCCTTGTGGCCTACATAGTCCTGTGGATAATCACGCCGTCGGCCTCCAATGCGAACCTGTCTGCCAAGGAGGCGGTGAAGGAGAACATTGAGGATCTCAAGCAGGCAGCCACGGAAGCCGGCAGTAAGGGTAGAGAGATAACACGGCATGGTTCGGCTTATTTCCTGGGTGTTGTCCTTATCGCCCTCGGGGTAATCCTGTTTCTGGCGGACTTGGGGTTTTCCTGGTGGTTCGGCTCTGTTAGGGCATGGCCGATAGTATTCATCATCCTGGGTATTCTGCTGCTGGTGTATAGCAGCGGAAGAGAGAGGGGTTAGTGTTCTTCTCGACGGAAAAACATACCAGCCTATGTCTCTGGAATCCCCCATGTCGGCCGCCTGCATCAGGCCAGCGAAAGCCAAGGCATCGTGGTAGACATAGGTCTCAGCACAGGCTTCTGATAGTCTGCTCGCGCGAGTCTGAGCGCGAGCCCCCGCACTGTTGACGTCAACAAGTCAAGCTGTTTCTGTGCTTAGAGTACCACAGTGTAGAGCAGACACCTTGAAACCCACTGCCTGAATCCATCGTTTATCCCCTCCGGCACCACTTTGGTCGCTGCATGGGCTAATCATCAGGCCTAGAAGCGGAGGATACTGGTCTGACCTCCGTAGTCAATTATGGTCATCTTCGGAGCTTTTGGAAGCTATGGCCTATTGTCTCAAACGGTGGAGATGTCAATTCAGAAGCGGAGAAGATGGACGCCTCTCACTCAATACCGTCGGCAGAGGCCCTTGATCTATTCCCTATAGCAAAGGCGAAGGCTTCGAGAGCGCCCTTGCGTTAGTCGGCCACACTATCTTGCGTCTCCCAGCTACTGTGGGAGCAGGGTTTCGTCATAAGGAAAGACAAGCAAAACCAGGAGCGTCGGCCTTCTGGTAAGCTCAAAACAGAGGAACGTGTAGCAGGTTTCGGGGGGAAACCTCTTTAGCCAGGTAGTTCAGCCGACAGTTGCCAAAAACTGGTTAGGCGTTGGAAGTCAATCATGCCGCTTTCAGCGATATTGTCAATTTCGATCCCTGCTTCCACCGCTGAGGCCACTGGATTGAGCCCACCGAGTAGCACCATGCCAACCCGGTTCATGCCTACGGCAATCTGACAAACGGGCTCACTGGTATTGCCCAGGAGATAGACCCCACCGACGCCAGCCTCCTTAAGCCTGGCAATGGTCTCCTCGACTACTGATCTGGCTGGTGCCGGTATTTCGCGGAAATTGGCCAGTATTCTGCCACTGCCGGTTCTGGCAGCTTCCCCTACGCTAGTCATCCTGGCGCGGATGTATTGCTCAGAGGGATCCAGGGACGTACCTCCATACGTGATTACGGCCACAAAGCGCCTTGGCGTCGAATCCCTGATTTCAAGCACACCACCAAGTCTGGATTCCATCGGGATACCAGCTTTCAACAGGACCCCGTTTATAGTCACACCACACACCGTAGCAAAGCCGACTTTCCCGCTCGGTATGACCACGTCGCCCAACTTCTCCCCCTCCAGTGCCACTGCCACCAGTTCACTGACACATAGGCCAGCTTTGAACGCCTCTCTCATGACCCCAAGAGCTTTCTTGAACTTACCCTTTTCGATGAGTGAGGTGTTGACGGGGACCTGCCCGGTTCGCTTTCGTGGGTCGAACGTAGTCTGAAAAGCCAATAGCTCAAGCCTGTCTTGAATGAAGCCAATCTGATCGGGTGCTAATGCAATCCGCAGTTCTTCGAGTCCCCTCGGGGTAATCATCCTGCCATCTCTGCCCATGGGCCGAGTATAGCCTCGCTCGTCTGTTATTCTCAAATGATATCTAACGGCTCTTTCGCTAAGGAAAACGCCATGTCGCTCCAGTTCCCGGGCTATGGTGATCGATCCCAGTGGCTCAGAAGATTCGCTCAAGACCTTCAGAATGGAGGTGATCTTCTTTTCCGTATCGAGGAGAGTACCTTGTACCATACTGACCTCTCAATCCCCTGCGATAAGCTACCGCTATTATACCACCTCTTCCGTGGGAGACCTAATTGCGGTTGCCTCTGTCGAATCCGTAGATTTTCGAAAGACAGATAGGCAGGGGGGATTCTAGTCCTGAGCAACGTCCATCTTCGAGGTTCTTGGCCCTAACTCAACCCGACTGACTATATCCATTCACTAATTGCTCCATTCGGCTTTAAGCTTGCGGCGCTCTGGATCGAATGAAGGTGATGAACTCACTGAGCAGGCGGGAGACAATTCTTTCGCGGCGATAGATACAGTAGAAGTTCCGATTGAGCTTTAGCCCTCTAATTGGCACTTGTTTGACCAGCCCGAGCGCCAGGCTCTTCTTGATGGCCAGGTTCGACACGAAGGCGATACCAGCCTTAGCTTCCACCGCTGCTACTACAGCCTGGCTCGTACCCAAGACCAGACTGGGCGACCATTTGCCAGGGTCAACACCATGTTTGGCCAGGAGGGATTTCAGATTTCGCTGTGTGCCAGAACTATCCTCACGCAGGATAAGCAGTTCGCCCTCCAGCTCTCGAAGCGAAATCTCATCGCGCTGAGCTAAGGGATGCCCGGGGAAGGTAATTAGAACTATTTCGTCCTCCGCTACCTTGAAGCACTCCAGTTCCTTAGCCCCGGGGGCGACACCGCAGAACCCTAACTCATGGGAACCAGCACGTACCGCCTCGATGACCGCGATCGAATCGGAGACTTCCAGCCGAACCATTACCGAGGGATGCAGTGCTTTGAATTCACCCAGGACAGGGGGCAGGAAGATTTCTCCAGGGATGGTACTGGCGGCGATAACGATTTCACCTGTAACCTCCTCCCGCAACCGGTCAAGATCAGCCAGTAGGCGTGCCTGCTCCGTCTCAACCGCCTTGGCAAAACGGAGGAGGCGTTTGCCGGCATCCGTCAGGGTGAGCGACTTCTGCCCCCGATCAATGAGACGAAGGCCAAGTTCACGCTCCAGCTTCCGAATCTGGAAGGAGACTGCGGGCTGGGTGATAGACAACTTCTTGGCAGCTTCCGAAAAACTCCCCAGCCTGATTACCTCCAGGTAGGTCCTTAGATAATCGAGGTTCATGCTTGCCTCCTGTACGGCTATAAATATCTCTTTGCTTGCCTCAAAGTACTGTTTATGTTAGAATCAATCTAACCCTTCTGCACAATGAACGACACATAAGCAACACTTGTTACCAAAGTATGGCAAATCACGGGCCAATTGCCAACTGCATTCATGGAATACGCCTGGCGATGTATTGGTATCTCTTACAGCCGAAAAAATAACAGTCATCGAGATTCGTGTGCGAGGTTTGCCCCCGTTGCCTGATTTTAGTAGAACAAATTTCATGAATATAGATTCTAGGCCAGCCTTCCTGGAGAGCAGGGCCGAATCCAGGACAGGCGGGGGCGGTGGAACCGGGTTCCCCTCGGTCTGCAAAACCGGGCGCGGCTCTGGCCAAGATGCTGTGGTGGGTTCGACTCCCATCCGCCCCCTCGATGGGCATACAAACGCCCATGAGTGCTTTTGGGCTACTTCTCCATCCTGATCCGATCCCTCCTTCTGCCCGGCCTTTTCATAGCTACAAGAAGTCTTGTGTAACCTGATTATGGGACTTCAGTTTATGGAAGCCATGAGCCTGGGATGGCGTTATTGGTTGCCCGACGTGCTATAAATATTACTTATGTGCACAGCAATATTTGGTTATGATATAATTTAATCAAGTCAGTGTTACGTAATGAAAGGAGTATAGAGCGAACAATGGCAGACGATAACCGCCAGATGTGGAAGGAACTGGGAATCGATATGGAGCGACACGATGCGCTTATGAATGCCCTGCCGCCCATTTATAAGGAGTGGCACCTATCACAGAAGAACCGCCCCCAGGGCATGGGCTTCTTCGACTTCGTGGTAGGGGATATTCACGGCATCCGGGTACGGGAACTGAGACAGCAAGCCATTGACGGCAACAAAGTAGTGGCTACCTACTGCGTCTTCGTCCCCGAGGAAATCGTCCTGGCTGCCGGCGCTGTTCCAGTGGGGCTATGCGCTGGAGCGCAGTTTTCCGTACCCATAGCCGAGCAGCTCCTGCCACGGGATACCTGCCCTCTTATCAAGTCCTCCTTCGGGTTCAAGCTCGGTCGCATCTGTCCCTATGTACAGACAAGCCATCTCATTGTGGGCGAGACAACCTGTGATGGCAAGAAGAAGATGTTCGAACTCCTCTCTGAACACCATCCTGTTTATGTCATGGAGGTGCCAAACAAGAAGAACCCAGGCAGCCAAAACTTGTGGCTGACAGAGATAATGGCCTTCAAGGAAGTCATAGAGAAACTGACCGGCAACAAGATTACCGCCGACAGCCTGGCACGCGCCACGAAGGCGGTTAACGATCGCCGTCGCGCCCTCCAGCGCCTGTACAACACCCGCAAGGCCCGCCCAGTACCCATCAGCGGCAAGGATGCCCTGCTGGTGACCCAGGTATCCTTCTACGATGATGTGGGCCGCTGCACCCAGCAGGTGAATGCTCTTGCCGAAGAATTAGAGAAGCGTGTTGCTGCTGGAGAAGGGGTATTTCCGGCGGGTGCTCCGCGCATCCTCGTTTCGGGCAGCCCCATGGCCATCCCTAACTGGAAACTGCATCATATCCTGGAGACAGCCGGCGCTGCCGTCGTCTGTGAGGAATCGTGTATTGGTACCAGGGCCTTCAGTGATCTCGTTCCTGAGGTTGGGGGTACAGTGGAAGAACAGCTTAAGGCTATCGCTGAGCGGTACATGCATATTCACTGTGCTTGTTTTACCCCCAATGCCGAGCGTCTTGACGACATCGTGAGGCTCGCCAAGGAATACCAGGCGGATGGTGTGGTGCACTACAACCTCCAGTTCTGCCACACCTACGCCTATGAGGGTATCAAAGTGGAGAAGACCTTGAGAAAGGAAGGCATACCTCTGCTGCGCCTGGAGACCGACTACGGTGAGGGGGATATGGGACAATTGAGGACCAGGATCGATGCCTTTCTGGAGATGATTCGCCGGTGAGGAGGACAACCGATGGCCAAGGTTATTGATGCCAGGACTCTCTCTTGCCCGCAACCGGTGACGCTCACCATGAAGGCCTTAGAGGAGGCCGATGAAGTAGTCACCATCGTGGACAATGAGACCGCTCGCAACAATGTATCCCGGCTGGGGAAGAACCAGGGTTGCCAGGTGACCGTAGAGCAAAAAGGTGACGGCATCTACCTGACGCTAACGAAGGCTGGGGCCAAGCCGCTTGGGGAAGTTCGCTCGACTGCCACTAGCACAGTATTGTTCATTGCCTCTGAGTTTCTAGGCAGAGGAGAAAATCAGCAGTTGGGCAGCATCCTGATGCAGAAATTCCTTCATACCCTGGGTAGCTTCAAGTCAAGGCCGGAGACTCTCATTCTGGTCAACACCGGTGTGAGGCTGGCCACCAGCGATTCTCTGGTGTTGGAGGAACTGCGCCGCCTGGAGCAGGAAGGGATGGAAATCCTGACCTGTGGCACCTGCCTCATGCACCTACAACTGACGGACAAGGTAGGAGTTGGTCAGGTGTCCGATATGTACACCATAGCCGACAAGCTGCTGAGAGCAGAGAAGGTCGTCTCCCTGTGAGTTGCCTGCTCGGGGACTGCCCCCTTCGCTTTCGTATCTTGTCCAAGGTCATCGAAGTGCTGGCCGATAGCCAATCCCGTCAATCTTGACGCGGTTTCTCTCCAACTCCGTTTTGGCCCCCAGAATCTCTCCCACCAGCCAGAGATTCGTTTCCACATGATCTGTTGTCTGTGGTATGACGTACTGGCTCATCCCCTGAGCCAGAGCGCAGTAAGGGATTAACTGATCGGCCAGGTGTCTATCCACCGTCGCCCCTGTCTTCAAGTCCTCGAGAAGGCTGCGCGCCACGTAACGACCGATGTCCTCTGACCTCCTCCCCGGCCTCCCCGCCCTGTCAGCACCAATGATGCACCCGGTGCTGGTTCCAGCCCATATGCTGAGGGCGGCCCCCTTCTGTTCGGCCCGGGTATCATACTCCAACTCGATATGCGCCCCGTAGCCCTCTGCCCCCAGCCGCTTGCGACATTCGTCAGCCATTCTATGGCTCACCTTCTGTTCCTGAAGGTGCGAGGAAAGGGCGATGCCCTCGATCTTCCTCACTTTGCCCTGTTCAGAAAGGAGCAAGGGCCTGAGCATGGTTGCTACGGGTTCTATCCTAACTTCTATAGCCCCAGCGCCACGAGGCACGTATCCGGGCTGTTTCAGCTCTACCTCGGCACTGATGCCCATCTTTCCCAGGGTGGGAAGCAACACATATTGCATGTGATAGGCAGGAGGGGCGAAATCTTGAAACAGCCCACCGGAAATCCGAAAAGTAGAAGGTTTGTCAGCAAAGCATCCCACCAGCAGCAGGGTCATGGCTAACATGGTAGTCGAGCCTGCCGTGCCTATCTCCCACTGATAGGAACCTCCTTTTATGTGTTTCCCCGGCCGGTAAAATATCTCCCTGGAAGCCACCTTTGCCCCGTCCACTGTGCCGCCACACATCTGAGCACAGGCCGTGACCACCTGAAGATGCTGTGGTCTGAGTCCGGGTTTATCTCTCCTGGCCCGAATATTCCATAGGTGCAGTTCCTGGCCTAGCAGCGTAGACAAAGCCACAGCCAGACGAAGGATAGTGCCGGAACCTGATTTGGTAGCTCCATCTATTTCAATCATGACTTTCTCAGTTTACCGTGCCACTGAAGCATTATGATACACTATACACAAATTGTTAGCTGACCAGAGGAGCCAGTATTTGAGCGAGTCAAGCGACACAATAACCTTCCTCGGGACTGCCGGCGCACGGGTGATGGTAGCTAATCAGATCGTGGCCTCAGGCGGGCTTTGGTTCCACCTGGGCGGCACAGAAATATTGCTCGATCCCGGTCCTGGCACCCTGGTCCAAGCTACCAAGCGAAAACTGAAGGCCACCAAGCTGGAGGCCATCATCCTATCCCACAGACATCTCGACCATGCTGCAGATGCGAACGTGATGATCGAAGCCATGACTGACGGAGGTCTACGCAAAAGAGGAGTTCTCTTCGCCCCGAGAGATGCCCTGGATGAAGACCCGGTCGTCCTCCGCTATCTGCGTCCCTATCTGGGGCACATCGAGGTCGTGAAAGAAGGGGGAAGCTATAGCGTCGGCGGCATCTTTTTTCGGGCGCCTGTCAGTCACCATCACCCCGTAGAGACCTATGGCTTAGTATTCAACGGCGGCAGGCACACTATCTCCTGTCTTGTGGATACACGCTACTTCGATGAACTCTGCCAGCACTACAAAGCTGACCTGCTCATCGTGAACGTGGTCAGGTTTGAGCCAGGTGGCCCTTTCGAGCACCTTTCCGCCCCGGAGGCAGGTGAGATTATCAAGAACCTCCAGCCAAAGGTGGCTATCCTGAACCACTTCGGTATGACCATGTGGCAGGCCAGACCCTGGGAGGTAGCCAAGAGGCTGGCTGAGGAAACAGGTGTCCGCGTGATTGCTGCCAGAGACGGAATGAGATTTGATCTGTCGGAACTGGATTGAAGAACCGATAAGCTTGGCCCTTCATGCTGAGGAGGGCATCGGCTAGAGACTTCGGCTTTCGCGTCTAAAGCTACTCTAGGAGCAGGATGGCTGAAATGAAATGGAACCCACCAAACCCAACGTATTGCGGTGGGTTTCGTCCGCCTCAGAGGCTGTGAATTTATTGCCCCTTCAAAGCTGGAAATCGTGAGTTGCCGAAGCTACGGCCCGCATTTCTTCACAAACTCTCAGGCGGACTTCACCCACCCTACAGCTTTACAGCCACCCAGTAAAGCTGAAGCCTTGTGCTAGGTTTGAACCCTCACCAGCCGATCAGTCCCACTCAGGTCAGGCACTAAATCTATGCTGCCGGTGGGAAAGCAACGGCGTGCCAAATCAGCCGCCGTTGCCCCCTGCCCATCCCCAACTTCCACCAAGAGCAACCCGCCAGGAATAATCTTCTTCACGGCCTGAGGCAGCAACCGGCGCACCGCCGCCAATCCATCGGCGCCACCAGCCAGAGCCACAACAGGCTCAAAGTCCCGTATCTCCGGAGCCAGGCGCGGCAGGTCGGCGTCGCGGACATAGGGCAAATTGGCCACGATAACATGCACCGGTCGGGGAAGAGGCTGCAGCATATCCCCCAGGAGGAGATGGACTCGTTTCTCCACCGCATGTCTGGCGCAATTTGTGGCAGCTACCTCTAATGCTGCTGCTGACACGTCCAGGGCATAGACCTCAGCCTGGGGAAGATGCAAAGCCAGAGCTATGGCAATAGCGCCGCTGCCGGTACCGACGTCCGCCAGCAAGCAAGGCTCTCCTAGTGCGAAACCCCGCTCAGCAAACTCTAGTGCCAACTCTACCAGCAACTCGCTTTCCGGCCTGGGGATAAGAACGCGGGGATCGACATGAAACTCAACCCCGTAGAACTGGCATTGTTTCACTATGTAGGCTGTAGGCTCATGTCGAAGGCGTCGCTGCACCAGAGACCAGAAGCTTTCAGACTGAGAGGAAGACAGCGGCTGATCCAGTTTGGTGTACAGTTCGACCTTGCCTATACCCAGGCAGTGCATCAAGAGCAATTCGGCTTCAACCCGGGCATCAGGGATGTTGTGGGAAGCAATCAGGGCTTCAGCTTGGCGAAGCGCTTCTTTGAGGCTCACCCATCAGTTCCTCTAGCTGTCTGGCCCGCTCATCTGCTGACAGAGCGTCAATAAGCTCATCCAGCCCTCCGTCGAGAATAGCGGGCAAATTGTGCAGGGTCAGCCCGATGCGATGGTCGGTAACCCTGCTCTGGGGGAAATTATAGGTGCGGATCTTTTCGGCGCGCTCGGCGGTGCCTACCTGAGAGCGGCGCTCTTTGGTGATCTCTTCCTGCTGCCTGCGCTGCTCTATATCGAAAAGGCGGGCGCGGAGCACCGCCATCGCCTTATTTCGATTGCGAAGCTGTGATCTATCATCCTGACAGACTACCACCATCCCGGTGGGGATGTGCGTGAGCCTCACTGCGGTGGCCACTTTATTCACATTCTGTCCCCCCGGGCCGCCGCTGTGAAAGATATCCACCTTCAGGTCCTCCGGTTTGATATTGACCTCCACCTCCTCTGCTTCAGACAGCACAGCCACCGTAGCCGTAGAGGTATGAATCCGCCCCCCGGCTTCGGTGACTGGAATGCGCTGCACCCGGTGCACGCCCCGTTCGTGTTTTAATGTGCCGAAAGCATTCTTGCCGCTGACTTCGAAGATAATCTCCTTAAAGCCCCCACGGTCGCTTTGGCTGGCGTCAATCATCTCCGTCTTCCAGCTCTTGGCCTGAGCATACCGCGTGTACATGCGAAACAGATCAGCGGCGAACAAGGCGGCCTCCTCTCCGCCCGTCCCAGCGCGGATCTCCACAATAGCGTTCTTGCTGCTGCTGGGGTCCTGAGGCAGCAGGGAAATCGTGAGGTCATGCATCAGATCTTCACCGCGCTTCTTCAGCACCTCTATCTCTTGCTTAACCAGCACCGCCATTTCCGGCTCCAGGCCATCTCTCAAAAGCTGTTCCGTTTCCTCCAGTTCCCTGGCAGTCTGCTTGTATTGCCTGAACTTGTAAACCAGCGGCTGAAGCGAAGCCTGCTCCTGAGCCAGGCCCTGCCATTGCCCTGAGCCGGACGCCATGAGCTGATTCAGCTCCTCATAGCGCCGCTCCACGGTCTCCAGCTTGTCCAGCATGCTCGTCTTCATCTTGCTTCCATATAAATTATACCAAGTTGCTCCGCATACCTGGAACCAGCAATCTCCTAGCCCTGGGCCACGCCAATAAGCTCCGAGATATCTCCTATGCCCTCCCGCAGCATAAACTGTTCCAGCCCTTCGAGGACGTCAATCAAGGCCCTGGGATTGACGAACTGAGCTGTACCCACTTGGACAGCGCTGGCGCCAGCCATAATGAACTCGAGGGCGTCTTCAGCGGAGCTGATGCCTCCGCAGCCCACAATCGGTATCTTCACTTTTTTGGCCACCTGGTAGACCATGTGCAAGGCTACCGGTCTTATGGCTGGGCCGGAAAGCCCGCCGCAGATATTCCCCAGAAAAGGTTTGCGCTCAGATATGTCAATGGCCATCCCTCTCAGGGTGTTGACCAAGCACAGGGCGTGGGCGCCAGCCTCGCTTACGGCCAAGGCGATCTCCGCAATATCGGTTACATTTGGAGTCAGCTTCACTACTACTGGCAGAGAGGTGGCCGACAACGCGGCCCTGGTGACGGCAGCCGCCATTTTGGGGTCGGTGCCGAACTCCATCTCTCCTGCCTGCACATTGGGGCAACTGATGTTCACCTCCAGGCCACTGATTCCAGCCACCCCATCCAGCATGGAAGCTAGCCTGGCATAGTCGCCCACCTGTTCGCCAGCTATGTTGACTATTACTGGCACCTCCCAGGAGGCCCAAATTGGAGCTTTGTCCCTGATCAAGGCCTCTACGCCGATGTTCTGAAGGCCGATAGAGTTCAGCAGCCCAGCCGGTGTCTCCCTCAGGCGAGGCTGAGGATTTCCTTCGCGCGGCTCAAGGGTGGTGGCCTTGCAGACCACAGCCCCCAGCCTCTGGACATCCACGAAAGAGGCGTACTCCGTACCATAGCCATATGTCCCCGAGGCATTCATCACCGGGTTCTTCAACCGCAGGCCCCGGCGGTGAGTGGGAGCTAGTTCAACCGAAAGATTCATAGGCGATTGCTCACAGCCAGTATCAAGGTTAATTGTAAGAGCTTTGTACCTCTGGCGGCAAGTATCTGTCCGCAGAGAACCAGCACGATAGCTTGAATCTAATTGTACTGGAAGACCGTTCCTGGCAGCGGTCGCTGAACAATTTGGCTTTGTCGTTAGGTGAAAGCCGGATAGCGACTCATTTGCAGGGGGCACAACCTGCTGAAGCCTCTTGGATATGGAGACTGGGGCTAATGGCACAGGGAGTATAAGTAAGATAGTGCTCAAAAAGGAGTAGCAAGAAGGAGGCAACGGGTCACAGGACAAGAAGGCAAAGTACTTGATATGCGCTGAGCCGTGTTATCGCTACACCGAACCGTCAACTTGCAAAGCTAGCCGTACCCACACAGGTTCTCAGTGAGTTGATGGTGGTAAGAGTGGAAGGGACTCTATCCGACTTGTCGCCTCCGGCTAACTACCCTTTAGTTCCTGTGGTATTTGGCCTTCCCCTCTTCGTACAGGTCCCCTCCGTAGATGTCATTGATGACGGTAGCAGGAAAATCTTCTACC
Source organism: Chloroflexota bacterium (assembly GCA_016876035.1). Taxonomy (GTDB): domain Bacteria; phylum Chloroflexota; class Dehalococcoidia; order UBA2247; family RBG-13-53-26; genus VGOE01. The sequence continues at coordinate 28,754 of VGOE01000009.1, read as the reverse complement.
TCTAGTCGCAAGATAGCCTCAGCACCAAGGTCCTCGTAGGCGACTACCTCTGATTTCTTTATGCTCTTGGAGATGAGTGCTCCGGCACCACCCACAGCAGCCAGATACACTGCCTTGTACTTCTTCATGGCATCCTTCACTGCCTGCGAGCGCATACCCTTGCCTATCATCCCTTTCAGTCCCTCAGCTATCAATCGTGGTGAGTAGCTATCCATGCGACCGCTAGTGGTAGGTCCAGCGGAGCCAATCGGCTGGCCTGGCTTAGCTGGCGAGGGACCCATGAAATACACCGTCGCCCCTTTTATATCAAAGGGCAAAGGCTTCCCCTGGTCAAGAGCCTCAACCAGCCTCTTATGTGCAGCGTCACGGGCCACATACATAACGCCGGTGAGTAGGAGATTATCCCCAGCTTTGAGGTCTCTTAGTGTCTTGTCTGTCAAGGGAAGGTTGACTTTCTTGATCATTACTGTCCTCCTGGCTAAGCTTTTGACGGCGCAACTTATTGCCCCACGGGAGTTTCAAATCACTTCTTCGCCTTCACACTGAACTCAGGGTAAGGGATCCTGGTCTTGGATTCAGTGGGAGGAGAAACCACCGGAGAAGGAAGTTGCTTTTTCCTGAATCCTAGGGCCTGGGATGCGAGCTGCCTCTTGAGAAGCTGAATAGCTAATGCTGGATCCAACCCCTTGGGGCAGGATTCTGAGCAAGCTCCGGCAAGATGGCAATGCCAGGCCCCGTGGTCGGTGTCCACTAATCGGAGCCTTTCTCGCTGGCCACTGTCACGACTGTCAGCACAGTAGCGGTAACATTGGGCCAGGGCCTCCGGCCCCAAAAAAAGCTTATCGCTGGCCGAAGTTGGGCAAGCAGCGACACATATGCCACACTTCATGCAATAGGTGAACTGCAAGAAATCGTTTAGCTCCTGAGGTGTCTGGCCAAATTCGGCGGTGGGATTTTCCATTTCCTGCTCATCCGGGCGCACGATGTAAGGCATTATCGATCTGTGGTGGTCGAACAAAGGAGTCAGATCAACCACTAGGTCTTTGATCACAGGCATGTTGGGCAAAGGCTTGACAGTCAATACATCTGAATGAAACTCCTCTATCTGCGTATGGCAGGCAAGGTGAGGATAGCTATTGATCAGCATGCCGCAGGAGCCACAAATCCCCATACGGCACGAGGCACGAAAGGCAAGGGTGCTGTCCAGATCCTCCTTTACATAAATAAGGCCGTCCAGCACGGTCATGCCTCGGCTGGTTGGCACTACGAATTCCTCCAGGCGAGGCGCACCACCCTGTTCCGGGTTATATCTCTGGATTCTGAACGTTACCTGCTTCGTGTCTCTTTCAGCCACAGCACCTCCTAGCCAGACAACAGATGAATGGGCACATAGGTGCCCCAGCCAAAGGCAGCGATGCCGATGGCAATCAAACACCAGGTAGTAACGCGCGCAGCCCTGGCCGAGGGTGTTAACTCCAATATGATACCACGCAACCCATAGAGCGCGTGGTACAGGGCAACAGCCAAAAGGGCTATGTACAGGGCTACCCACATCCCGTCCGTGGCTCGACTCATCATTGATTCCCATGAGGTCGGGTCATCGGTACCAAGAATATCGTCAAGATGCGATCTCACCATATGTATACTTAAAAACACTGCTATAAGCACACCCGTGACTAGATGTATAAGGTGAAAGCGGGTACGCATCATCCACCTCCCGCAGCAAAGTCGTAAAGGAACACCACTGCCAGGATACCGATGATTGCTATCAGGATAATCGCCAAACGGCGCTTCCTACGGAGAGCATCCGTGTAAGGGTAGATTGGCGGTGTAGGCCGCCCCAAGCCAAAGCCGAATTCCTGTAGGATCAGGCGCAGACCGTTCAAGGCGTGAAAGACGAAGGCCACTACTACCAGGTAGGCGCCGACCTTCAACACCGGATTGTGAGTAACGGAGATCGCCGATTCCCAAGTATCCTTGTCTCCCATTCGGAAGAAGGTCGTTATAATTAGATGGATTATCCCGAAGAGCAAGAGCCCCAAGCCGGTTACCCGATGGAGCACATAAAGGTGACGCTCCATCTGGTATCTGCCCGCCCACACCCAGCCCCGAGCCCCAAGATAGTTCTCTTTATGCTCCCTTTGACTCATAGGTGACTCCTAGTACTTTCTTTCCACCGGCTGCCATGCGGTGATGTTTACCGGAATGTACTCTATCAGCGGCCCTTTGGGCGTGTAGCGTGCCAGAGTATGCTTCAGCCAGTTGACGTCGTCACGGTTCGGAAAATCACGTCGTGCATGAGCTCCACGAGACTCGGTGCGGGCCAATGCCCCCAGAACCACCACCTCAGCCAGGTCAAGAAGGTTGTCAATTTCCAGGGCGCTGAGCAGATCGGTGTTGTATATCCGTCCCCGGTCTTTAACCTGGACATCAGAGACCCTTTGTTTCAGTTCCTTTATCTTCTTGCGGGCTGCTTCCAGACCTGCGCCAGTCCGGTAGACTCCCACCTCACTATCCATCACTCTCTGAAGCTCTCGGCGCAGGTCGTAGGCACTCTCTTTAGCATCAGGCTTGAATGTGCCGAAAATCTTGGCCTCTTCCTCTCCTAAGGTAGTTTCTTCAGACAGCATTGGGAAGGCTTTCTGTCTTGAGGCATGCTCAGCCGCTTTGGCCCCGGCAATTTTGCCCCAAACCAGGCACTCAGCCGTGGAGTTGGAGCCTAAGCGGTTGGCGCCGTGAAGTGATATGCACGCCGCCTCGCCGGCAGCCCAGATGCCTTCTACTGGCGTGGCCCCATCTATATCCGTGTGCACCCCGCCCATGAAATAATGAGCCGCCGGCCGGACAGGAATCGGCTCCTCAATGGGGTCGATGAAGTTGAATTTTATGGCCACCTCACGAATTAGTGGCAGCCTTTCGTTTATCTTCTCGTCCCCAAGATGACGCAGATCCACATGAACATAGTCGAGACCATCAGGACCGGAGAATCCTCTGCCCTCTTCGATTTCGGTCATCTCAGCGCGAGCTATGATGTCTCGAGGAGCCAGTTCCATCTTGCCGGCAGCATATTTTTGCATGAACCTCTCAGACTTGTTGTTAAGGAGGTAGCCTCCCTCACCCCGTGCCGCTTCTGTGATCAGAATGCCGGACGGAACCAGACCCGTGGGGTGAAACTGGACAAACTCAGCATCCTTGATGGGCAGGCCAGCCCGGTAAGCCATGGCTATCCCATCACCGGTGGCGGTCAGAGAGTAGGTAGTGAAGCCGAACATACGGCAAGCACCACCAGTGGCGATAATTAATGCTTTGCCATGAACGAGGAAGAAATCGCCGGTGGCTAGATCCCAGACAGTTATGCCGCAGAACAAGTTGTTCTTTATCACAATCGAGGTAACATAGCATTCGTCGTATCTACTCACCTTGGCGTATTTTTGCAGAGTATCGTAAAGGGTCTGCATTTCAAAGAAGCCAGTCTTGTCCGCAGCGAAGACAGCCCGATCAAAGCTATGACCGCCGAAAGGCCGTTGGGCAATCCGCCCGTCGGGACGACGCGACCATGGAATCCCCCAGTGATCCAAGAGCAGGATTTCTTTGGGCGCTTCTTCGACAAAACGCATGACTACGTCTTGATCACAGAGAAAATCGGCCCCTCTGACGGTGTCCCAGGCATGAAGCCCAAGGCTGTCTCCCGCTTCTGGTTGCATGACTGCTGCAGTGCCACCTTCGGCACAGACTGAATGCGAACGCATGAGCTGGACTTTGGAGAAGATGGCCACATCGACCTTCTGGTTTTGGGCAGCTTCGATGGCTGCCCGTAGCCCAGCAAGCCCAGAACCCAGGACTATGACGTCGTGCTTCTTACTGTTCACAATACTGCTTCCTTATGACGAGAGCTGTGACAATTCATGTTGACTGCTACTGGCATACTGGCTATGTGGGCCGGGAAAACCTCGATGTTGACCGCTAGGGCGGTTACTCTGCCACCATACCCCATTGGCCCAATGCCCAGGTTGTTTATGCGTTGCAGGATTTCCCTTTCCAGTTCAGCCACCTCCGCGTCCGGACTGGGCTGACCTATCTTCCGCAGCAGTGCCTTTTTAGCCAGCATCAGGGTTCTTTCGGCGGTACCTCCAATGCCCACACCCACCACCACTGGGGGGCAGGGGTTGCTGCCTGCTTCGTCAACAGCATTGACCACGAAATCAACTATCCCCTGCCGACCACCAGCCGGTGGTAACATAGCCAGACGGGTCATGTTCTCCGCACCTCCGCCCTTGGGCATGGCTATGATCCTCAGCTTGTCACCGGCGACTATGTCTGTGTAAATGATAGCAGGCGTATTATCCTTGGTGTTCACTCGTTGGGAATAAGGTTGCTTCACCATGGACTTACGGAGATAGCCCTCATTATATGCCTGGCGCACGCCCTCGTTGACGGCAGCATAGAACTCGCCGCCGGTGATGTGAACTTCCTGCCCCAGTTCCAGGAAGACCACGGCTGCACCACAGTCTTGACACAGGGGCATCTTCTCTCTGGCTGCGATTTCGGCATTCTGCAGTATCCCATCTATTACCTCACGGGCCACCGGTGATTCCTCAGACTCCCGGGCTCGTTTGAGGGAAGTTATCGCATCCTCCGGCAAAAAGAAATTGGCTTCCTGAAAGAGACGAGATACTGTCTGGCTTACTTCCTTGGCATTAATGTCCCGCATGGTTGCTTCCCTCCTCTCCCGATTGGAAATAGCCTGTTATGAATCGTACGGAAAGGCTGTTTATATACTAACCTTTAGTCTATTCCTAAAACGGCGCAGCTATGCCGACTTCTTGCCCAACCTGCCTCAATTCCTCTACTACCTTGTAGTATATACCTACTTCATCCTTTTGCTGCTCGTGGAGCTCAAATTCCTTTTCACCATGGATGAATATGCGATCATGGCCAGCCGCCTTTGGTGAATTCTTGAGCATAACTATGTACTCATCCATCATCTTCTTGAATAGGTCCAGTTCGATAAAGGCATCTATTTTGATAGCACCAAAGAAATGGCACACTTTGGCTGGCACATCCTTCTTAGGATAGGTATTTAGCCCAAATACACCACCAGAAAGTACCCCTGAGAATATGTCCACTGCCAACGCCAGGCCATACCCCTTGTGACCACCCCCATCTTCCCCCTCCCCACCCAGCGGTAGCAGCCCACCTCCCTTCTTCGCCAGCCAGTTTGCCAGTACCCTCGATGCGTCATCGGCTGCGTTGCCCAGTTCGTCCGTTGCCCAGGTAAGCGGCATTCGCTTGCCCTCTCGCGCGTGGACTTCCACCTCGCCCCTGGTAACCGTCGAGGTTGCCATATCTAACACGAAGGGGCGACCCTTACCAGCAGGAACTGCAATCGAAATAGGGTTTGTCCCCACCACAGCATCCTTGCCAAAGGTTGGCACCACCAGGGGTGCGGTATTCGTTAACGAAATCCCTATAAGCCCGTAATCCAGCGCCATCATGGAGTAGTACCCGGCAATGCCGTAGTGATTGGAGTCGCGTACAGCAGCAAAAGCGACGTTATGGCGAAGTGCCTTGTCTATCACCAGCTTCATAGTCCTGTAACCAGCCACCATGCCCATCCCATCACCCGCCGATACAAGAAGCGTGTTCGGCGTTTCCTTCAATATCTTGATTTCCGTAACTGGCTTCATCAATCCCGTTTTCAGGCCGTCCGTATATCTCTTAAACCTCTGGACGCCGTGGGACTCTATACCCCTCTGGTCCGCAGTGATCAGCACATCAGCCGCTACTTGTGCATCCTCAACAGGCACACCAAACCTGTTGAATACGTTGACGGTGAATTCTCGCAGGGTCATGACCTTTATCTTGATGTACTCATCCATCGTCTTTCCTCCAGCAAGATGTTCTTTCTGAGTAACCCTGGTGACTCTGTCTCTCCCGTAGGGTAACTAATGCTTTCTTGCCGAAATTAGCGAAATGAGATTCTTCGCTACGCTCAGAATGACAGGCCCATTTCGCCACCCTGATCCGCCGCAGGCGGAGAATGGTCTCTGGCTCACTGATGTAACGCGAATTATTGCAACTAAGCACTAACCCCCTGTCACAAGTTCAGCAGCTTGGTAATATCGCTAAGCTTCTGGGCTACGGGCACCCCAGCAACCGCAAAGGCATCGATCTTGGACTGTGCAGTCCCCACGTTTCCCATGACAATCGCTCCAGCATGACCCATCCGTTTCTCTGGGGGTGCCGATCTTCCGGCAATGTAAGCTACCACCGACTTGGGGTAATTCGTTTCCTTGATATAGTGAGCTGCTAGCTCCTCTGCTTTGCCTCCCACCTCGCCTACCAGTACCACGCCCTTTGTTTCCTTATCATCTCTGAACATCTGGAGAAGCTTGACGAAATCAAGCCCGACAATGGCATCGCCACCTATGCCGACGCATGTACTCTGGCCTAAACCGGCATTGCTGATATGCCAGGCTATTTCGTAGGTTAGTGTCCCGCTCCTCGAAGCAATACCTACTATGCCAGGTTTGAAAATATGATTCGGCATTATGCCGACCTTTGCCTTCTGGGGCACATTTATTATCCCCGGCGTATTTGGCCCAACGATGATGACGCCCTTTTTCTCAGCCATGGCGATAAACTCGATGGAGTCTTTCTGTGGGATTAGCTCAGTGATCACCACAATTGTCTCTATGCCGGCCTCAATAGCCTCATTGACAGCTTTAGGGGCAAAGCGGGCTGGAACGAATACTATGGATGTATTAGCACCCTTTTCACTAACTGCCTGGGAAACTGTATCGAAAACCGGCACGCCATGAACCTCCTGCCCTCCCTTGCCCGGGGTTACCCCGGCAACTACCTTGGTGCCGAAGCTTAACATCGCTTCTGTGTGAAATTTTCCCTCATTCCCCGTTATGCCCTGGACTAATATCCTCGACTTTTCATCTACTATGCTTCGCAAATTTCTAACTCCCAAAACTATAACCGCAAAACTTCTCTTGCAGCAGTTTCCATGTCAGGATAAACATGGATGCCGGCCCGGCGCAATATTCTTGCACCCTCTTCCTCATTTGTGCCCATCAACCTAACAGCAATAGGCTTCTTGATTTCGGCTTCAACTAGTCCCTGGACAATTCCTTCAGCCACGACATCGCACCTCGTTATCCCGCCAAGAATATTTACCAGCACCGCCCTTACCTCCGGCTTTGACATGACTGTCATGAGACCCCTCTTGATGGTTTCCGTCTGTGCACCACCGCCAATGTCTAGAAAATTTGCCGCTCGCCCACCGAAATGGTGAACTAGATCCATGGTAGCCATTACCAGGCCAGCGCCGTTGCCAATGATACCTATGTCCCCGGACAGATCCACGTAGGACAAATTGTACCGCCTGGCCTCGGCTTCTCTCGCCGTATCCTCTATCCTTTGCTGGCTCCTACCTTCAAATTCGGGATGTCTGAAGAGTGCATTGTCATCGATTATCATTCTGGCGTCAGCGGCTACTAATTCGCCTGTCCGCGTTCTGGCCAGAGGGTTTAACTCGACCAGTTCAGCATCATATTCCATGGTGACTTTATGCAAAGTGACAATGAGAGAAGTAAACTTGGAGACGGCGCCTTTGTCTACATCAGAGATTCGCCTCACCATTTCCGTAGCCGTCTCTTCACCAAAGCCGACTTCCGGATCAATCCAGTGCCTCAATACCTTGTCCGGAGTTGCTCGAGCCACCTCCTCGATATCAACTCCGCCACTGCTGGAAGCAAGAACGATGTATCTCCTGGATTGCCTATCTATAGTTACGGAGGCATAGAACTGCTGTTGGATGTCCAGCTTCTCTTCGACGAGCAGGCTATCTACAACGCTGCCCTTAATCGTGCTGCCAATCAAATTTGAGGCTATCCTTCTTGCCTCAGCAGCATTATCAGCAAATAGTATTCCCCCCGCTTTGCCCCTGCCGGACACCAACACCTGAGATTTCAAGACGACAGGTCTGCCTAATTCCTTAGCTATCGTTTCCGCTTGGTCCGGGTTGGTGGCTACGTGGCCCCGTGGGATCGCTATACCATATTTTTGCAAGATTTTCTTGGATTCAAATTCGAAGAGCTTCAATGTATCTCCGCTGTCACGTTATTTCGGTGGCTCAACCAGCTCTATCAAGGCTTTAGTCCCCTTAGGATGCAAGAAGGCGATCTTGTTGTTACCAGCGCCTCTTCTTGGCTTCTTGTCGACAAGCGGCACTCCTGCTTTCTCCAGTGTTTGCAGGGCACTTTCAATGTCGCTCACCTGTAGGGCCAGATGATGCAAGCCCTCCCCCCTTGCCTTGAGGTGCTTGCCGATTGGCCCCTCCGGGTCAGTTGACTCCAGCAACTCGATCCTGGCATCCCCCACGGGGATAACGGCTACCCTCACCTTCTGGTCTTCTACAGTCTCAATCTCCTTGACTTTTAACCCCAATGCCTCGGTGTACACTTTTGCCGCTTCTTCCAAGCTGTTTACCGCGATTCCAATATGATTAACCTTTATTATCACCGTTTCTTACCCTCCAATGTCGTCCGGATAGAATTGGCAATCTCCGCTATAGGTGTACCGGGGCCAAAGACGCGGGCAATGCCAGCCTTCGTTAGCTGAGGAATGTCCTTGCTCGGTACAATCCCTCCAGCCACCACCAGAATATCCTTGCCACCCTTCTCTCGAAGCAAGCTTGCCGTTTTCGGCAATAGAGCCATGTGAGCGCCAGAGAGGCAGCTCAAACCGACCACGTCTACGTCCTCTTGAATAGCAGAATCTACAATCTGCTCTGGTGTCAAACGCAAGCCGAGATAGATTACCTCCATCCCAGCATCCCTTAGACCTCGGGCTACTACCTTGGCTCCCCTGTCGTGCCCGTCCAGCCCGGGCTTGGCTACCAGAACCCGTATCTTCTTATCCATGGCTGCTTCCTAATTTCCTTACAGTATGCTTGGCTCCCTGTACTCACCGAAGGCCTTCCTCAAGGCATCACTTATCTCACCTACCGTGGCATAGGCCTTGACTGCCTCGATCATCGCTGGCATGACATTCTCGTCACTCCTCGCCACAGTGAACACCCTGTCTAACATCTCCCTGACCTTCTTGTTATCCCTCTCTCTTCTTAATCTTCTCAGGCTCTCCACCTGTCTTACCTCGGTCTCTTCACCTATCTCCAAAGTCTCTGGCATCTCCTCTCCGGCAGCAACGTACTTGTTAACACCAACAACGACTTGCTCGCCTGAGTCCACCGCCTTTTGATAGTCGTAGGCTGAGTTTGCAATCTCCCTTTGGACATAGCCCTTTTCGATCGCCTTCAGAGCGCCACCAATCTTGTCGATTTCAGCGATGTACTCCATGATCTTGACCTCTAACTGGTTCGTCAAACACTCCACGAAGTAGGAGCCTCCCAGCGGGTCAACGGTATCTGCCACACCGCTTTCCTCAGCAATAATCTGTTGGGTTCTCAGGGCAACCTGTACCGCCTCTTCACTGGGCAGGGCTAGGGCTTCGTCGAAGGAGTTGGTATGCAAGGACTGGCATCCTCCCAACACAGCAGCCAGGGCCTGCAAGGTAACCCTGACAATGTTGTTCAGAGGCTGTTGTGCCGTCAGCGTGAAACCATCGGTCTGAACGTGATACCTTAACATCATTGACCTGGGGTTGGTAGTGCCAAATCTCTCCTTCATAATCTTAGCCCAGATGCGGCGTAGTGCCCTGAACTTGGCTACCTCTTCGAGAACATTGGTGTAGGCCGCAAAGAAGAAGGAGAAGCGCGGCGCAAAAGAGTCCACCTCCATCCCTCTATCTATCATCGCTTGAACATAAGCGATCCCGTTTGCCAGGGTAAAGGCGGCTTCTTGAGCAGCGGTGGCACCGGCTTCCCTCATGTGATAGCCACTGATGCTTATCGAGTTCCACTGCGGCATGGCCTCGGCACAATAAGCGCAAATATCGGTCACTAATCGCATGGATGGGGTCGGGCCAAAGATATAGGTATTCCTGGCTATATACTCCTTAAGGATGTCATTCTGCACTGTGCCATTGAGCTTGCTTTTGTCCGCTCCCTGCTTTTCTGCGGCGGCGATGTACATTGCCAGTATGATGGGAGCCGTGGCGTTGATCGTCATGGAAGTGCTTACTTCAGCCAGCGGGATGCCCTCCCAGAGACGCTCCATGTTGCGAAGAGAATCTATGGCCACACCGCACTTGCCCACCTCCCCCGCAGCCAGAGGGTGGTCCGAGTCATAGCCCTCCTGAGTAGGCAAGTGGAAAGCCACACTGAACCCTGTCTGTCCTTGCTTGTATAGATACTTGAACCGCTCGTTCGTTTCTTCTACCGTGCCAAAACCGGCATACTGGCGCATGGTCCACAGCCTGCCCCGGTAGCCGGTTGGCATTATATGCCGGGTAAAGGGATATTCGCCGGGAAGGCCAATCTGCTCCGGCGCACTCTCCACGTCCGCGGGCGTGTACACCCTCTTGACTAGGATTCCATCGACAGTGGTTCTGAACTCCCTCTTCCTCTCGGTCATCTCTTTAGCCTTCTTGTCCTCAGCCATTGCTCCCCTCACTAATAAAGGCAAAGCTACCAGTCGTCTCCTGGTAGCTTCTTGCAACTTTGCCCTGTTAGCCTACGGAATGCCTCGACCCGCCCGGTTTGTCCCTTTATGTGCCAGACTAATCCGCTAGAGGCAAGTAGTTGCCTAGGAATTCGGTAGAGGATCGAAATATCTCCGCGCTTGCTAGCTACTATTCTTACCACCGGACAATTCGTCTTGATTGATTAGAATCGCCCTTTATTATCTCAAGACAAAGACGCGCAGCAGGTGGGATTCCCTCGTCCTTCTGAAAAGAGATTGTAACACCTATCACGTGCCAGCGTCAACTTTGATCCCTAGGATCTTTGAGCAGGCTTGCCTTTCGGCTAGCTGGTCGCAACCAGATGAGGTCTCTCGGGAATGCCAGAGTAGAGTTTGAGTCTGAGGAGAATGAGTATGAGAAGGTAAAAGGCAAGAACGGGCAGCGTTGATTCATTGACAGGACTGAATTCTGTGGCAAAACTCCCTTAGGCTATGAACAACGAACTCTCCTGTTTCCTTGCCCTGCCTATCCAGGTGAAAAGCTCTGATCCCGAGCTCCTGTGGCACAGTGAAGTCAAACTGGCGATGGTCTCCAACGTGTATCATCTCCTTCGGCTTTATGCCAAGAGTCTGGCATACCTTAAGGTAAACACTGGGCGTCTTTTTCACCTCGCCAAAGTCCGTGGTGGAGGAGAAAACATGTGCAAAATATCCCAGCAACCCCGTACCCCCCAGTTCGATATCAATGAATTCTCTGGAAGCGTTGGAAGTCACGATTAGCTCATATTGCTGGTTCAACGTCTCCAACGCATGCACTGTATCAGAGAAGGGCTTTGCTTCATGCTGGAAGCTTTGTAGAAGCCCTTTCCAATCGTCTCCCAGGCCGAGAGACCTGAACCAATACTTGATATCATACCACTCCACCCTCCCTTCCCCCACAAGGTCATATTCCCTGAACACACGTTCTCTTGCCTCTTCCAGAGATATCTTCCTAGTCAGGGAATATAGCCTCGGGACACCCTCACCCCAAACGAGGTCAACAAAACGATTTTCCGTGATGGTTCCGTTCATATCAAAGGAGATTACTCTCATGAGAACACTCCCGTCCAGCCCAGGTCACTGAATAGACGCTCAGCAACACTCCGACTTGCAAAAACTAAAGGATATTGTATAAAATCTACACTTGTGCCATCAACATCCCCCCAGCTTGCAGAAGGAGGCATAAATTTCAAAAGGAGGGAAGGTGATTTGAATGCACTAGGAAGACATCTACTCTTGGATCTGAAAGACTGTAACCGGGAGGTGCTAAATGACTTGACTCTCCTTCGAGATGCCACTCTTTTCGCTGCTCAGAGGGCAGGCGCTACCGTGCTAAAAGAATACTTCCACCAGTTCGCTCCCCAAGGTGTAAGCGGTGCGGTGATTATAGCTGAGTCGCATCTGTCACTACACACTTGGCCGGAGCACGGCTATGCAGCGATAGATATCTTCACCTGCGGCGATACAGTCAGGGCTGATGTTGCAGCAGAGCTACTGATCGAAAAGCTGGAAAGTAAGGACCCTGCCATTATGGAGATAAAGAGAGGGGTCCTGGTTGCCCAGCCAGTCTAGGTTGCAAAGAGTCATGGAAGAAGACGACCCTAACCACTGGTTCCACGACGTTATCAACGCTGATTTTGTGCAACTGCACCGTCTGGCGGAGACTGTTTACGCTGGGAAGACAGAATTTCAATCGGTGGAGATCATTCGCACCTATGGCTTTGGAAAGTGCCTGGTATTAGATAAGAAAATCCAGTCCGCCGAGATGGATGAGTTTATCTATCACGAGGCCCTGGTCCATCCTGCGATGATCACCCATCGATATCCCAGCACGGTATTCATTGCTGGAGGTGGCGAAGGGGCCACCTTGAGGGAGGTACTGCGCCATCGCTCAGTGGAGAAAGTGGCAATGGTTGATATTGACCAGCAAGCGGTTGAACTCTGCCGCCGCTTCCTGCCATCAATGAGCCAGGGCGCTTTCGACGATAGCCGGGTGGAGCTTCTCCATCTTGACGCCAGAGAGTATTTGGCTAAATCAAGACGTAAGTTCGATGTCATCATAATTGACCTGACCGACCCCTTGGAGGGAGGTGCTTCTTATCGACTGTATACTCAGGAATTCTATCAATTGGTTCAGAGTAGACTATCTCCTGGAGGTATTGTTGCTGTACAATCCGGAAGCTGCACTCTAGGTGACCTGAACACGTTTGTCAGCATCAGTAGTACCTTGCGATCGGTTTTTGTAGCTGTTTTCCCTTATCAGGCTTACATCCCTTCCTTTGGCGGATTGTGGGGGTTTCATCTCTGTTCTCAACAACTGGATCCTCTCTTGCTATCCACGGAAGAAGTAGACAAGCGCATATCTGATAGGGGATGTAAAGGCCTCAAGTTTTATGACGGGCTTACCCACCGCGGCATGTTTTGTGTGCCCCGATACCTGCGCCAGGAGTTAGACCGTGGGAAGGCTGTCATCACGGACAGAAAACCACTTTTTACTCATTAGCCTACCACCAGGGCGATCATTGATTTCCCTCCGTTGACCCTTGCAGTCATCACTCCTATTCCTACGCCGAGTCCCTATTGACACGGCCCGCCTTCTGTGGTAATCTAAGGATGTTGATCGACTTACTAGGAAAAGGAGTCCAATGCGGCTTTCCACCCGAGGGCGGTACGGTACAAGGGCACTAGTGGACATAGCCCTCCATTACGATGGAACTCCCATCCCCTTAAGAGACGTTGCTGCAAGGCAAGAGATTTCGGTACAATATTTGGAACAACTGGTATCACCGTTGGTCAAAGCTGGCATACTGAACAGTGTGCGGGGTGCTGCTGGCGGGGTTAGGCTAGCGAGACCACCTGGGGAGATAAAGCTCAGCCAGGTGATCGGGATTCTGGAAGGCTCGATTGCCCCGGCAAAGTGTGTCGATGATCCTAAAGCGTGTTCCCGTTCTGATTTCTGTGTTACGCGAGATGTATGGGCCCAGATGAAGGAAGCCGCAGCAAAGGTGTTGGAGTCAATTACTTTGCAGGACCTGGTCGAGCGGCAGAAAGAGAAAGGGAAAGCCAGCACACCCATGTATTCGATCTAGGCAAGGCGGAGGGCTCTGCTGAGGTAGCCGGGCTCTCTGAAAGTCCTGTTTCTTTGTGGCGAGGTAGGAGAAATGCTAAAGGTCACTTCTGAGGTGATGAGGAGACGTTACAACCCAGGAATAGCTGACGACGTCACTAAACTCATCGGGAATACGCCACTGGTCAGGCTGAATAGAGTGGTGCCTCGAGGAACAAGAGCCACGGTGGTAGCCAAGCTTGAATTCTGCAATCCGCTATCCAGCGTGAAAGATAGAATAGGCATTGCCATGATTGAGGCTGCTGAAGAAGCAGGTCTGGTCAAAGAAGATACCGTATTTGTCGAGCCCACCAGTGGGAATATGGGCGTTGCCCTGGCCTTCGTCTGCGCTGCTAAAGGGTATAGGCTTATCATCACTATGCCTGAGAATATGTCCCTGGAAAGGCGTCAGCTTTTTGCAGCCTTTGGTGCTGAGCTTGTGTTGACCCCGGAGGGAGAGGGAATGCCAGGGGCAGTGAGAAGGGCAGAAGAACTGGTGGCAGAAAACCCACGCTGTTTCATGCCACAGCAATTCAGGAACCTTGCTAACCCTCAAATCCACCGCGAGACCACTGCTGAGGAAATCTGGGAGGATACTAACGGGAGGGTTGACCTGGTTGTAGCTGGTGTGGGGACGGGTGGGACGATTACCGGCATTGCTGAAGCTATCAAACCCCGAAAGCCTGGGTTCAAGGCCATTGCCGTCGAACCAGCGGGTTCGCCTATCTTGTCCGGCGGCAAGATGGGCCGCCACAAAATACAAGGGATTGGGGCTGGCTTCATCCCCGAGGTACTCAGGATGGATTTAATTGACGAAGTCATCCGGGTCTCCGATACAGATGCAGGGGCAATGACCCGCAGACTGGCCAGAGAAGAGGGAATACTGGCAGGTGTATCGTCAGGCGCAGCGACCTGGGCTGCGGTAGAAGTGGCCAAAAGAACGGAAAACGAAGGGAAGCTCATCGTAGTGATCCTGCCAGATACCGGGGAGCGCTACCTGACTGCTGGCCTTTTCCAGGAACAAACAGGAACGCCAATCTCAGGAAGAAAAAGTGTTTAGGTTGTTGCGAGAGGACATTCGGACAGTTTTTGCTCGGGATCCGGCGGCGAGGAGCCTTTTCGAGGTCTTGTTGTGTTATCCTGGCCTGCATGCCTTGACGCTTCACCGTCTGGCCCACTTCTTCTGGCGCCACAAGCTTCGCCTTCCGGCGAGGATGCTGTCCCATGCCAGCCGCTTCCTTACTGGAGTGGAGATCCACCCTGGCGCCAAGATCGGCAGGAGGTTTTTCCTCGATCACGGCATGGGCGTAGTCATCGGAGAGACAGCGGAAATTGGGGACGACGTGCTTATGTATCAGGGTGTGGTTCTGGGCGGAACCAGTTTGGAAAAGAAAAAGCGCCACCCCACAATTGGGAATAACGTAGTCATTGGTTGTGCGGCTATTCTGCTTGGGCCCATCACCGTGGGGGATGGAGCACGAGTTGGCTCAAATTCCGTGGTAGTTAAGCCTGTGCCTCCTGGAGCGACTGTAGTCGGGGTACCAGGACGAATAGTGGAGGAGAAACGATTGCCAGTTATCGACCTGGAGCATGGTAGATTGCCTGACCCCGTTAATGAAGCTATTGGGCTTGTCCTGGAAAAGCAAGGCAAGCTGGAGAAGCGGATAAGCCAGTTGGAGGAGTTGCTCAGGGCGGAGAGTGTACTAAGTGAATCAAAGTCGGGGAGCCAGATGATCGAGAAGGGGTCAAATGAGCAGGGATAGGGAATCCGGTGGTTCGTCAACGGTTCCTCCTGCGGAGGAGTTAAAGGGGGTGGTGTCTGACCCTATGGACAATGCCTGGCCCCTGAGGGGCTGACCAGAGGCAGACCAAGAGGATATTGCCTGTTTAGGAGGATGTTAATGTCAAAAACAATCGCAGAGATCAACGAGAAGGTCCGCAAGGGTCAGGCTGTCGTGGTAACGGCTGAAGAGGTGATAGGCGTCGTGCGTGACAAGGGGCTGAAGAAGGCGGCTCAAGAAGTAGATGTGGTGACCACAGCCACCTTTGGCCCAATGTGTTCCTCAGGGGCCTATCTCAATACGGGCCATTCCACACCACGAATGAAATTTGGTGGAGGAGGCCTTTACCTCAATGATGTCCCTGTCTATGCGGGATTCGCTGCTGTGGACATTTTCATTGGTGCTACCGCTATTCCCGATAATGATCCCCGGAACAAGATCCATCCTGGTGAGTTCAACTACGGTGGGGGACATGTAATCGAGGAGCTAGTGGCGGGAAAGGACATAAGACTGGTAGCCACTGCCTATGGTACAGACTGCTATCCCAGAAAACGGATTGAGACGTTGATAAACATAAGGGACATCAACGAGGCAGTGCTGTTCGATATAAGAAATGCTTACCAGAACTACAATGTAGCAGTGAATCTGTCCGATAGAACGATCTACACTTACATGGGTGTGCTTAAGCCACAACTCGGAAATGCCAACTATTGCTCAGCAGGACAGCTCTCCCCGTTGCTTAATGACCCTTATTATAAGACCATTGGTGTAGGGACAAAGATCTTTCTGGGAGGGGGCGTGGGATATGTGGCCTGGCAAGGTACGCAGCATAACCCCAACGTCCTCCGAGGAGACAATGGGGTGCCCAAGCGTGGCGCTGGGACCCTGGCAGTAATCGGCGACCTGAAGCAAATGAAGCCAGAATGGCTACGAGGAGTCAGCTTCCTGGGCTATGGTGCCACGCTGATGGTGGGCATAGGCGTGCCTATACCTATACTGTCTGAGGAAATCCTCCGCTATGCAGCAGTAAAGGACGAGGAAATCTTTGCCGCCATTGTGGACTACTCCGAGGCCTATCCCCAGATGAAGCCGGACATACTGGGAGAGGTGAGCTATGCCGAGCTTAAGAGCGGCAGGATAACGGTACAAGGGAAGGACGTCCCCACGGCATCACTCTCTAGCTATGCCAAGGCTGTGGAAATTGCACAGACCATCAAGAAGTGGATAAGCCACGGGGAGTTCCTGCTAACAGAGCCAGTGGCACCGTTGCCTGGGGTAGAATCAGGGATAACCTTCAAACCGTTGAAGGAACGACTGGAATAGAGGGGGATGAAATGGCTATTTCCAAGCGCGTCGTCTTGCATTTTCCACGTCCTTTGGTAGACCAACCCATCATCTATCGATTGGTCAAGGATTATGACCTTTCATTCAACATTCTGAAGGCCTCTGTTACTCCGAAGGAGGAAGGCCTGCTGGTTCTGGAGTTAAGCGGGGAAGAGGAGGACTACAGCAGAGGTATGCGATATCTGACAGAGGTGGGCGTGGATATCCAGCCCCTGAGCCGGGATATTTATCGCAGCGAGGAACGGTGCACTCACTGTGGTGCTTGCATTACCATTTGCCCCACGGGAGCTTTCGTAATCGAGCTCCCCGCCAGATGGGTAAGGTTTCTGGATGAGAAGTGCATCGCTTGCGGACTTTGCATAAAGGCCTGCCCGCCCCGGGCCATGGAGATGCGGATTTAGCTCCGTGTACCAACCGCGACTTTATCGGTCCTGGACTAAGGACAAAGACTTGGTCTCCTTCAGTGTGGCAGTGAAGGAGACAGACTTGTATGTGAGGGCAAAGCGCAACTTGCGAAAGAAGACATTGAGGGCAATCTTGAAGTATCGGGCCCCGCTGGAGGCATACATTGAATGCCATCCTGAGTTTCTGACTGCTTTGGAGCCGCTCCCGGTGGAAAGGGATGCCCCGCAGATTGTGAAGGCAATGGCGAAAGCGGCGGGGGATGTGGGCGTGGGCCCTATGGCTGCGGTGGCTGGGGCCATAGCCGAGTTTGTGGGGGGGGAGTTGCTCGCTTTCTCTGAAGAAGTGATTGTGGAAAATGGCGGCGACATATTTTTGAAGACGCTGAAGACAAGATTGGTGGGAGTTTATGCCGGGGACAATTCACCCTTTACTGGCAAGATAGCCCTGGAAATCCAGCCTGAGGAAACGCCGCTGGGAGTCTGCACCTCTGCTGGAACAGTAGGGCATTCTCTGAGCTTCGGCAAGGCTAATGCCTGCATTGTGCTTTCGCCCTCTACTGCCTTAGCGGATGCTGCTGCCACGGCGCTCGGTAATCTGGTTCAGGAAGCGAGCGACATTCCTCGAGCCACGGACTTTGCCAGCCGCACCGAGGGCATAAGGGGAGTGCTAGTTATCAAAGACGACCACATGGGAATCTGGGGAGAGGTAAAAGTTGTTCCGGTTGGCGCTGGGCCTATGTAAATTACCCTTCAGGCAAAGGAGTCTGCAGGTAGTAAGGATAACGGGAAAGAAGCTAAAACATTAAGGCAAGGAGGCGGAGATGAGCAAGACTCAGAAGGTGGATATTCTGCGCTATAAGACCGTAGAGATACCGAAGCTAACCAGAGGGATAGCCAAGGACTCTACGGAGTTGATCGGGAATACGCCCCTGGTCAGACTAAACCGAATAACCGAGGGGTTGAAGGCAGAGGTAGTGGCAAAGCTGGAATCCTTCAATCCTATCCACAGCGTCAAAGACAGGATTGGCGTATCCATGATTGTGGATGCTGAAGAGAAGGGGCTCATCAAGAAGGACACCGTAATTGTCGAGCCTACCAGCGGCAATACGGGTATTGCTTTAGCTTTCGTCTGCGCCGCTCGGGGATACAAGCTTGTCCTCACCATGCCAGACACCATGTCATTAGAGCGGAGACAGCTCTTATCTATTTTTGGCGCTGAGCTGGTGTTGACCCCAGGGGCTGAGGGGATGCCAGGGGCGGTCAGAAGAGCGGAACAACTGGTGGCAGATAACCCTAGCTACTTTATGCCGCAGCAATTCAAGAATCCGGCAAATCCGGAGATACACCGGCTGACCACCGCTGAAGAAATCTGGAGGGACACTGATGGCAAGGTGGATATTCTGGTCTCTGGAGTGGGGACTGGGGGAACAATCACCGGAGTAGCAGAGGTAATAAAGCAGAGGAAGCCCCAATTTAGGGCTATCGCCGTTGAGCCAGCGGATTCGCCGGTTCTATCGGGGGGAAAGCCTGGAAAGCACAAGATCCAGGGCATAGGGGCTGGCTTTGTTCCTGATGTCTTGAGACTGGGTCTGGTGGACGAGATTATCAGGGTTACCAATGAGGATGCTGGAGCAACAGCAAGAACGTTAGCCAGGGAGGAAGGAATACTGGCTGGCATTTCTTCGGGTGCGGCAACCTGGGCAGCATTAGAGGTAGCTAAAAGGCCAGAAAATAAGGGAAGGTTAATAGTGGTGGTCTTGCCTGACACCGGGGAGCGGTACTTGTCCACCTGGCTCTTCCAAGAGCTGTACCCGACAACGACAGGATTATAAGAGGGAAAGGCCAAGCGAGAAACGGTCTGGCCAAGGAGAGGGGCGTATGAGATTTGAAACACTCGCTGTTCACGCTGGTGAGAGACCGGATAAGACCTTCGGTGCTATCTCCGTACCCATCTATCAGACATCGACCTTTGCCTTTGAGGATATAGGTAAGACCAGGGGCTATGATTACTCCCGCAGCGGAAATCCGACAAGGAAGGTCCTGGAAGATACCATTGCCCAACTCGAGGGCGGAAAGGCGGGGTTTGCCTTTGCTACCGGGATGGCTGCTGAAGCCACGGTTATTCATCTCCTTGAGGCGGGCGATCATGTAATCTCAGGGGATGATGTCTACGGAGGAACCTATAGACTATTTCAGGATGTGATGCGCAATTTTGGGCTGGAGTTCACCTTTCTGAGGATGAATGACCGAAAAAGGCTGGAAGAGGCGATAAAGCCCAATACCAGGATGCTGTGGCTGGAGACTCCATCCAACCCGCTCCTGAATATAGTTGATCTCGAGATGGTAGTGGATATTGCCAAACAGCACCATCTGATGACCGTGATAGACAACACCTTCGCCACGCCCTATTTCCTGAGACCCATAGGGTATGGAATTGACCTCGTTGTTCACTCCACAACCAAATACCTTAGCGGTCACTGTGATGTTGTGGGCGGAGCCGTGGTCACTACCACCGATGAGCTTTCGCAAAGAGTCCAGTTTCTCCTCAATGCCATGGGAACCTGCGCCTCTCCTTTCGATTGCTGGCTTGTTCTTCGGGGTATTGAGACTCTTACGGTGAGGATGGAACGGCACGAGAATAATGCCATGGCTGTAGCCAATTATCTCAAGGATCATCCGGCAGTAGAAAGGGTGTTCTTTCCTGGGCTGGAGTCTCATACGGGTCATGAAATCGCCAAAAGGCAGATGAAGGGGTTTGGCGGAGTAGTCTCCTTTGAAGTGAAAGGCGGCACGGAGAGTGTCAATACTTTTCTAAGAAGACTCAAAATCTTCTATCTGGCGGAGTCACTGGGTGGTGTGACTTCTCTTGCCGAGCACCCCGCTACTATGAGCCACGCCTCGATGCCCAAGGATTACCGAGAAAAGACAGGCATCACAGACAGGCTAGTCAGGCTGTCGGTGGGTTTAGAAAACATTGATGATTTGATTGAGGACTTGGAGCAGGCGCTCGAGCGCTTGTGAAGGAGTAGTGTTGTCTTACGCTACCTCTCTACGCTGTCGAAAGTGCGGGCGAGAGTATTCACTGAAGCCGCTCTCGCTATGCGATTTCTGCCTCAGCCCAGTGGATGTGATTTACGACTATAAGTCCATGGCGGCGGCTGTGAGCCGGGACAAGATCACCCGAGGGCCACGCACTATGTGGCGCTATGGCGATATGCTGCCAGTGGAAGGCGAGCCGGTGGATATTGGCAGTGGCCTTACTCCCTTGTTGAAAGCGGACAACCTGGGGTGGGAAATCGGCCTAGACCAGCTTTATATCAAGAACGATTGTGTCAATCCAACGTACTCATTCAAGGACAGGCCGGTGTCGGTGGCCGTCACTAAGGCACAGGAGTTCGGCTTTGGCGTCGTAGCCTGTGCCTCAACGGGCAATCTGGCTGCCAGCGTGGCTGCCCACGCCGCCAAGGTGGACATCAAAGCCTACGTTTTCGTCCCCTCCAATGTGGAGTCAAGTAAGCTGATAGGGATAGCAATCTATGACCCGGTTCTGGTGACCGTCGATGGCAGTTACGATGATGTAAATCGTGTCTGCGCTGCGGTGTCGCAGAAGTATGAATGGGGATTCATTAACATTAACCTCAGACCATATTACGCTGAGGGCAGCAAGACCTTGGGCTATGAGGTGGCCGAGCAGTTGGGGTGGCATGCCCCTGACTGTGTAGTGGCTCCTGCGGCCTCGGGACTTCTCTTCACCCGAATTTGGAAAGGGCTGGAGGAGCTGTCCATGCTGGGCTTGATCGAGCCGGTTAATACCCACATGTATCTCACCCAGGCTGCCGGTTCCTCGCCTATCGTTAACGCCTTCAAGGCCGGCTCTCTCCACGTGCACCCAGTGGTACCAGACACCATCGCCAGGTCAATAGCCATTGGAAACCCGGCTGATGGCAACTACGCCTTGAGGGTGGCCCGGCAGTCGGGGGGTGGTGCCTGCGCCGTCACCGATGAGGAATCCATCGCGGGAATGAAGCTATTGGCCCGAACTGAAGGTATCTTTGCTGAAGTGGCGGGCGGAGTAGTGATTGCCGGACTCAAGAAACTGGCAGCTTCAGGGACAATCGAAAGGAACCAGCGTACAGTAGCTTTTATTACCGGGGCAGGGCCCAGGACACAGGAGACAGTTTCAGATATTGTTCGGCCAATTGTTATCCAGGCCAGCCTCGAATCCTTTGAGGAGGCGCTCGGTGCAAGAGTTTGATTCTATCACACTTCAGCCGTGTTATCATAATTCTAAGAAAGATGAAGGGGATTAAGATGGCGAAGAGGCGCGTAATGTTCACGTTTCCCCCTGAGCTGATTAAGGAACCTATTATTTACAACCTTGGGCGACAGTTCGAAGTGGTGCCCAATATCCGCCGGGCTGATGTGTCCGAGAATAAAGGGTGGGTGGTGCTGGAGCTGGAGGGGGAAGAGAAGGAAATTGAGCGCGGAATTGCCTGGGTGATGGCCAAAGGGGTGAGGGTTGATCCCGTTGTCGGCGATATTGTGGAGGGCTAAAGAGTGAAAAAGATATACCTTGATTATGCTGCCACCACACCGACTCACCCCAAGGTGGTGAAGGCTATGCTGCCCTACTTCAGCGACGCCTTTGGCAATCCGTCCAGCATCCATTCACTGGGTCAGGAGACAAAAGCAGCCTTAGAAGAAGCCAGAGGCAAGGTGGCGCATCTTATCGGCTCCCGAAGTGAAGAGATCGTCTTCACCAGCGGAGGGACTGAAGCCGATAACTTCGCCGTAAAAGGGGTAGCTTACGCCAACCGGCAGAAGGGAAACCATATCATCACCAGTGCCATTGAGCACCATGCCGTGCTGGAGCCCTGCAAATTCCTGGAGGGGCAAGGTTTCGAGGTAACCTATCTTCCGGTGGATAAGTACGGCCTGGTTGATCCGGAGGATGTCAGGAAGGCGATCACCGGCAAAACGATACTCATTTCAGTGATGCACGCTAACAATGAGATAGGCACTATAGAGCCGATTGCCGAAATAGCCAGGATAGCGCGGGAGCAGGAAATCTGCCTCCACACCGATGCAGTGCAGACAACCGGGCATATCCCGGTAAATGTGGATGATCTCGGGGTAGACCTGCTGTCTATATCAGCCCACAAGCTCTACGGGCCAAAAGGGGTAGGAGCGCTTTACATTCGGAAGGGAACCCGGATTGTCCCCTTCATGCACGGTGGGGAGCAGGAGAGGGGGCGCCGCGCCAGCACAGAGAACATTCCGGCGATCGTTGGCTTTGGCAAAGCGGTAGAGATTGCTGAAGGCGAAATGAAGGACGAAATGGAACGCCTGACTTTTCTGAGGGACGAGCTTATTCAGGGCCTCTTCGAGCGAATCGAGGGAATCTATCTCAACGGGCATCCTTCGCTGAGGCTGCCCAACAACATAAACATAAGTGTCGAGTTTGTTGAGGGAGAATCCATGGCCATCAGTATGGATTTGGAGGGCATTGCTGCTTCCACCGGGTCGGCTTGTGCTTCCAGTGCTGTTGAGGCATCTCATGTCCTGCTAGCACTGGGATTGCCTGCCTGGCTGTGTCACGGCTCACTGCGGCTGAGCCTGGGCAGAGAAACGACCCGGGAAGACATAGAGCGAGTCCTGGAAGTACTACCCAGGATCGTGACCAGACTCAGGGCCATGTCGCCCTTTTTGAAAAGTAAGGCATGAGCGATGCCAATACCAGGTGACCTGAAGCCAAAGGCCAAGGGAGGTGATGGAAATGGCCATAGACCCCGTCTGTAAGATGAAAGTGGAGGAGAAGAAGGCGGCAGCCACGGCGGAATATAAAGGGAAGACCTATTACTTCTGCGCTCCCGGCTGCAAGAAAGCCTTCGTTGCCAACCCGGAGAAGTATTTGAAAACGGAGAAGAGTGGGTAAGATAATCGCCGTTTGTAAGAGCAGGGACAAAGGAACCAAAAAGGAACCGGTGGAGCAAGGCGTCCTCAAGGATGACTACGGGCTTGTGGGTGATGCCCACGCTGACTGCTGCACCCATCGCCAGGTGAGCCTGCTGGCCAGGGAAAGCATCGACAAAATGAGGCAAAGGGGATTCGACGTGGGGCCGGGGGACTTTGCTGAGAACCTGACCACTGAGGGCATAAGTCTAGTCTCCTTGCCTGTGGGCACCAGGATAGTGGTAGGCACGGAGGTGGTCCTGGAGGTTACTCAGATCGGCAAGGATTGCCACGCCAAGTGCGCTATCTTCCGCGAGGTAGGCAAGTGCATCATGCCCAAAGAGGGGATATTTGCTAAGATAATCCGTGGTGGGGTAGTGAAGGCCGGAGACCCGATAGCGGTGCAAGGCTGACCAAGAAGCGAAGAAGACAATGGAAGCAACAGAAAGATTCCCTGTTCTGCACATCAGCGAGGACGGCCGCAAGGAAGTCGAGGAGCCCGTCGTCAAGGAGTTCCCTCTCACCATCTCTCTGAATAACCAGGAGCTGGTGACTCTGCTGTGCTCCCCAGTAGACTTGAAGTACCTGGCCGTGGGTTACCTCTTTTCCGAAGGGCTGCTCAAGGGCAAGGAAGACATCAAGAAGATAGTAGTTGATGAGCAGCGCGGGATGGTATGGGTGGAGACCAAAGAGGACAAGGAAATCCCCCTGGATATCGCGTTCAAGCGATTTATAACGACAGGTTGTGGAAGAGGGGCTTCTTTCTACAGTGCGGCTGACCTCCAGGATCAGCCCAAGCTGCAATCTCAAGCCCAGGTGGCGCCAGCCGAGATTCTGGCTCTGGCGAACCAGTTTCAGCACCACTCCGAGCTCTACCGGACAACGCACGGGGTGCACAGCGCGGCCCTGTGCGATACCAAGAACATACTCCTTTTCAGCGAGGACGTGGGAAGGCATAACGCCATTGACAAGATATTCGGACGGTGTATCTTGGAAGATATCCCCACCGATGACCGGATAATGACCATAAGCGGGAGAGTCTCCTCTGAGATGCTGCTTAAGGTTCTGAAGAAGGGCGTCCCCATAATCATCTCCATAGCAGTGCCCACCAGCCTGGGAGTGAAGCTAGCTAACGATCTGGACATGACCCTGGTGGGCCTGGTCAGGGGAAGGTCGATGCGGGTCTACTCGGGCAGTTGGAGGATACAGGGGCAGTGAAAGATAGCAGCAGCGAGCTAAGGGAGAACGTCCTGGACCTGAAGAAGAAGAGGAAGGCCATCATCCTGGCCCACAACTATCAACTGGGCGAGGTTCAGGATATAGCCGACTACGTGGGCGACTCCCTGGAGCTGAGCCAGAAGGCGGCCAAGACCGACGCCGAAGTGATCGTCTTCTGCGGGGTGCATTTTATGGCCGAGACAGCCTCCATACTGTGTCCCGACAAGGCGGTCCTATTGCCCGATTTGCACGCCGGCTGTCCGATGGCCAACATGATCACCGCCGAGGCTCTAAGACAGAAGAAGAAGGAACATCCTCAAGCCACGGTAGTCTGCTACATCAATACCTCTGCTGAGGTCAAGGCCGAGTCAGATGTGTGCTGTACCTCAGCCAATGCAGTGGAACTGGTGCGGAAGCTGGACGCCACAGAGATCATATTTGTGCCTGACCAATACCTGGGACATTACATCTCCACCCAGACAGGAAGGAAAATGGTCCTCTGGCCTGGCTTCTGTCCCACCCATGCACGGATACAGCCAGCCGACATCCTCAGATTGAAGAAGGAGCATCCCCAGGCGGAGGTGATGGTGCATCCGGAGTGCCGACCCGAGGTGATTGCGCTGGCCGACGCCGTCCTCAGCACCGGAGGCATGTGCCGGTATGCCCAGAGCACGGCAGCCAGGGAGATAGTCATAGGCACCGAGGTAGGCATAATATATCGTCTGAGGAAAGAAAATCCGGAGAAGGTATTCATACCGATCTCCGAGCAGGCCATCTGTCCTAACATGAAGCTGATCACCCTGGAGACGATCCTCTGGTCTCTGCAAGACATGTCTCCTGAGGTAAAGGTCCCCGAGGAAATCAGGACCAGGGCCAAGGCTGCCGTAGATAGGATGCTTCAGGGATAAAGTGCCTCCTCTTCTCTCCACTGCCCACGTAGCTAGCGTCAGAGCAATCAGGAAAGTGACCTGACACCCACTGATAGCATTCACTGTCTCCTGGATTCTGGCTTTCGCCAAAATGGCACGGCTAGCTAAATCCGTAGGTCGGGTTTCCTAACCCGACCGTCTCGGGCGGGCAGGTTGGTAAATCTGCCCTACGGTATGCAAAGTCAGTCCGGTAATCTCGGCTGATCAGCCGTGGATTACACTTCGTTCCACCACCCTACAGCTGCCAGGTAAGGAGAAGTTTTGCTACGCCGATTCTTGGACAGGCTATCACAAGGACATTGAAATCTGGCAGGGCTGAGAACGCCCAATTGGTGCTCTCTCTTCGGCAAAATGCTATAATTTGCTCAAGAATCCATGGTGGACGTCTTAGAAGGGCTTAACCCCGCCCAGAGAGAAGCCGTAGAAACTGTTGAAGGGCCTCTGCTTATCCTGGCTGGCCCGGGAAGCGGCAAGACCAGAGTCATCACCCACCGGATCGCCTATTTCGTCAAGACATGGCGCATCAATCCGAGCCGCATCATGGCCGTCACCTTTACCAACAGGGCGGCCCGGGAGATGAAGCAAAGGCTAAACAGCCTGCTGGGGCGATCGGCAGAAGGGCTGACCGTCGGTACTTTTCATGCCATCTGCGCTGCTATCCTGCGCCGTAATGGAAAGGCCATAGGAATCGATCCCAGGTTCGTTATCTACGACGACGAAGACCAGATCGGCCTCATAAAACGCACTCTCGAAGGACTGGCGATCGATCCCAAAAGATATCCACCAAAGGCTTTCCAATCGGCCATAGGGCAGGCCAAAAGCCATCTGGTCATGCCGGAGTATTACGGCCAGCAAAGTCACAGCCGTTTTGAAGAAGTGATTCAGAAAGTATATCAACAGTACCAGAGGCTACTGGAGCAGAACCGCGCCCTGGACTTTGATGACCTCATTATGAGAACCTATCATCTTTTTCATCAACATCCAGAGGTGCTGTCAAAATACCAGTCCCGTTATCTGCATCTGCTGGTCGATGAATTCCAGGACACTAACATCGCCCAGTATGCCCTGGTGAAGCAAATTGGAGGAAAGTACCGCAACGTTTGCGTTGTGGGAGACCCAGACCAATCTATTTATTCGTGGAGATATGCTGACCTGCGCAATATCCTGAACTTCGAGAAAGACTATGCCGAAGCAAAGGTAGTCTACCTGGCGCAGAGCTATCGCTCTACCAAGAATATCCTGGAAGCTGCCCATCAGGTGATCTCAGTCAACCGCGAGCGGAAAGAGAACAAGCTGTGGACGGAGAATGAGGTTGGCTCGCCTGTGAACCTGGTGACCACCGATGATGAGGCAGATGAAGCGCATTTCGTGGTCAGCGAGGTACAGCGCTTGCTGAACAAGGGTGAAGCAAGGCCTCTGGACTGCGTGGTGATGTACCGCACCAATGCCCAGTCGCGGGCCCTCGAGGAGATGTTCATCCGGTACGGCGTGCCCTATCAGTTGGTGGGTGGGGTGCGCTTCTATGAACGGCGTGAGGTCAAGGATATCATCGCCTACTTGAAACTGCTCCATAATCCCTATGACAGCATCAGCCTGATAAGGATAATCAACGTTCCGGGGCGGGGCATTGGCCAGAGGACAGTAGAGGAGCTATTGCAGTGGACAAAGGGCCTGGGCATTGCCCCGTACGAAGGACTGCGGCAGATTGTGCAAGAGGAGTCTTCCTGTCATCTCACTCCGCGGGCCGTGCAAGCACTGACAAATTTCTTCAACCTTATCCAAGAGCTAATAGATGAGAGCCAAAGAATGAATGTGGCCGACCTGATGGACTTGCTAATACAGAAGACGGGGTATAAAGAGCATCTTCTGGAACTGGATGACGGCGAGGAACGCTGGGAAAACATCATGGAGCTCCGTGGTATAGCCAATGAGTTTCAGCACCTCAAACCCAAGGAGAGTCTGACCTCTTTTGTGGAGGGGGTCTCGCTGTTCTCCGAGGCTGATCAACTGGACGAGAAAAAGGATGTGGTAACGCTCATTACGCTGCATCAGGCTAAAGGCCTGGAATACCCGGTGGTTTTTATTGTGGGCATGGAAGAAGGTGTCCTGCCCCATTTCAGGTCCTTTGATGACCCGGCACAGATGGAGGAGGAACGCCGTCTGTGTTACGTCGGGATGACTCGTGCCAAGAGACGGCTCTACCTAATTAATGCGTTACGCCGCAGATTAATGGGAGGCTTCAGTGCCAACCCATCCTCTCGCTTCCTGCAAGACATCCCTCCCCAGGTCACCAGAGCTGCGGGAGCGGTGGATCGGCGAGAGACAGTATCCAGTCCTAGTCTCATCAGTGTGGAGGCTGGCGACTATGTGCATCATGCTCGGTTCGGCGAAGGGGTAGTGGTGAGTTGTAGCCCGGCTACAGATGACCAGGAGGTAGTGGTAGATTTCGAAAAGGTGGGGATCAAAAGGCTACTGTTAAGTCTGGCACCACTACAAAAGATGAAGTAACTGATCTGCGGTTATGGCTGGGGAGATATTCCTCACAGTCTGGCAGGCTTTCTCTTCAATCTGGAGTCCCACTGGCGGCGCAACCACTTCAAAGCTTCCTTGGTGTCACTGGCTATCCGCGCTTTGTCGCAATGATCCAGGCGATACCTGAATAACCAGTAGGTGAATTCCTTCTGCTCTGTCAGGGTAATCGAGTCCCGCAAAGGATAACCCCTCTCTTGCCTGAACCGGTTCAGCAAGGTGATCATATCAGTGCCGTACACGCGGCGGTATGCTTCCTGCTGGATATGTTCGTCCTGGTAAGTTGCAAAATGGCGGCGTTCCTTATAGACTGCTTCCTCAGCTACAGCAAGCAATGCCTCTTCTACGACAACCCCGTAAAGATAGTTGAGATAAGCCCGGTACTTGGTGCTACCAATAAGCTTGCTGAATTCCTCCGGAGAGATATCGATGGGCGGCGCGGCGAAAAAAAGCAGGTTGATCTTCTCCTCTTCAGGTAAGAGGCCATCCACCTCTGAGCAGAGGCGTTGCGCCAGGGATAACCAGTCGAAGGCCTCGTGGCCGATAAGGTAGCGGTAGTGTTCCTCTTGATGGACTTCCTCAGTGCTATTCCACAATTCTATAGCCTCAAGTAAGGCGATGTACCAGTGCTTACCAGTGCACATAGCCTTCTTGAAATGGCGGATTGCCTCTGTGTCGGCAGTGCTGAGAACTACGGACTCTGTAGCCATAACCCTTAATTTTAGCACACCCACGTTGAGGTTTACCAAGCAACAGGAGTCGCCGTAATCAGTGGGTAATAAGACCCCTTCCAATGTGAGTCAGATTGGAGTAAGGTATCACCCAGGAGGTTAGGCAGCGATGAAGGTAAAGAGGCCGCT
>VGOE01000008.1 GCA_016876035.1 Chloroflexota bacterium | reverse complement strand
GAAAAAAGGGGAAAAGTCGGGTTCCCCTCTATGTAAGCCACATGAAAACCCCGCGGCGGGTCGTCTGTGGCTTGCTCTGGACACAAAGAGCGGCACGAGAGGTGGCAAAACTGCTCTCGCACCCCCCCCGACCTGTACCACTCACGGATTATGGCCCCATGAGGGCGGTTGACAATTTACCAATTACGACTGATAATAACCTAAACAGGTGTAACGATGGTAAAGATAAGATTACGACGGGTAGGGGCGAAGAATAGGCCAAGTTACCGGGTAGTGGTGACAGACTCTCGTGCCCCTCGGGATGGTGCCTACATTGAGAAAATCGGGCTTTACAATCCTTTGACTGAGCCGGAGACCGTGGTTATTGAGGAGGAGAAGGCTCTCAAGTGGCTTCGTGACGGCGCTCAGCCGACGGAGGCAGTGGCTAGATTGCTTTCGAAGCTAGGAATTACAGAGAAGTTCAAGGCTGAAAAAGAAGTAGCCACAGATCGGGGGTAACATGAAAGAGCTTGTGGAGTTTATCGCCAAGTCGATTGTAACCATGCCTGATGCGGTTGTGGTTAGTGAGGAAACCAACTCAGATGGCACTATTCTTAAGCTACAAGTTGCTCCTGAGGATAGAGGTAGGGTCATCGGCAAGCAGGGTAAGGTTGCTCAGGCAATGCGCACTCTGCTAAGGATAGCGGCGATAAGAGAAGGTGTTCGAGTCCAGCTAGAGATAGTCTAGCTGTAGGATACCACTAAGGTATTCTCTTTTCCCTCCTTCTTCTCCGTTCAGCAACTTTCAGACGCGCCAGAGAGCGGCGTAGAGCTGCTTCGGCACGGGCATGATCGGCATCAGTCACACCGGCCTTAAGCCTTTCCTGGGCGCGTTCTTTGGCTGCTGTAGCGCGGGCCAAGTCAATATCCTCAGCCCTCTCTGCCGCGTCAGCCAGGATGACCACCCTGTTGTCGAGCACCTCAAGAAATCCCCCGGTAATAGCGATGAAGCTTTCCTCACCACCTTTCCTGATGCACAGCTCCCCTGGTTCCAGCATGGTCATCAGGGGGGCGTGGTGGGGCAAGATGGCCAATTGTCCGGCAGCGCCGGGCGCGATGACTATATCCACTTCGCCAGAGTAGGTCATTCGCTCTGCTGTAACTATTTCTAGTTTCAAGGTAGCCACGGTTACATCCCTAGCTTATTGGCCTTTTCCACTGCCTCCTCTATCGTCCCCACCATGAAGAAGGCCTGCTCAGGTAATGCATCATGCTTGCCTTCCAGGACTTCCTTGAAGCCACGCACTGTTTCCTTGATGGGCACGTACTTCCCTGCGGTGCCAGTGAAGGCTTCGGCGACGAACATCGGCTGGGAAAGAAACCTCTGAATACGCCGGGCCCGGGTTACGGTGAGCTTGTCCTCCTCCGACAGTTCCTCAATGCCGAGGATGGCAATGATGTCCTGAAGCTCTTTATATCTTTGCAGTACCCTCTGCACCCCTCTGGCCACTTTGTAGTGTTCTTCGCCTACGATCCTCGGATCCAGAATGCGGGAGGTGGAGGCTAAGGGGTCTACAGCAGGATAAATTCCTAGCTCTGCAATGGAGCGCTCCAGAGCGATGACTGCATCCAAGTGACCGAAGGTGCTCACTATGCCAGGATCGGTATAGTCGTCGGCCGGTACATAGATGGCCTGGAAGGAGGTGATAGACCCCTTTTTGGTCGAGGTAATTCGTTCCTCCAGTTCGCCCACCTCTGTAGCCAGGGTTGGCTGGTAACCCACGGCTGATGGCATGCGCCCCAGAAGTGCTGAGACCTCCATTCCAGCCAGAACGTAGCGGTAGATATTGTCAATAAAAAGCAGAACGTCTTGCCCTTCAACGTCGCGGAAGTATTCTGCCATGGTCAAGCCAGTGAGGCCAACGCGTGCTCGAACTCCTGGAGGCTCGTTCATCTGCCCAAAGACCAGAGCTGTTTTTTCAATAACGCCGGAGCCTTTCATCTCCAGCCAGAGGTCATTTCCCTCACGGGAACGCTCGCCCACACCGGCAAAAACGGAGTAACCACCGTGGACAGTGGCGATAGTGTGGATAAGTTCTAGAATGATCACCGTCTTTCCTACTCCTGCGCCACCGTAAGCTCCTATCTTGCCGCCTCTGGTGAAAGGCGTGATGAGGTCAATCACCTTGAGTCCAGTCTCCAGCATCTGGGTAGTGGTCTCCTGCTCCTGAAGGGAGGGAGGAGGGCGATGAATCGGCCAATGTTCTTCAGATTTGACCTCGCCCAGATTATCTAGCGGTTCGCCCAAAACGTTGAACAGTCGACCCAAGGTAGCCTTTCCTACAGGTACACTCAGGGGTGCCCCAGTGTCAATCGCTTCGACGCCGCGTTGCAAGCCCTCTGTGGGGGAAAGGGACAAACACCTTACCCAATTATTGCCGATGTGATGTTGAACCTCGAGTACAATCTTGTTTCCGTCCTGATAGATCTCGACAGCATTGAAAAGCCCTGGTAATTCCTCCGGTGGGAATTCGATGTCAACAACTGTCCCGATTACTTGAGCTACCTTACCCTTGGCCACTCTTACCTCCTAAGCTAGCGCCTCTGCTCCTCCGGTGATATCAAGAAGTTCAGTGGTGATCATTTCTTGCCGCGCCTTGTTGTACATCACGGTCAAGTCCCGCACCAACTCATTGGCATTATCGGTAGCATTGCGCATGGCTACCATTCTGGCTGATTGCTCGCTGGCAATGGATTCTAGCAGAGCGTGGTACACCTCCATCTCCACAAAGCGGGGCAGGAGTTCCGCTAGAACCATCTTACTGCTGGGCTCGTAAATGTACTCTATCTCACCACGATGCGTTACCTTCGCGGGCTCCACGGGGAGCAACTGGCGGAGCACGGGTCGCTGGGTCATCGTGGTGACAAACTCAGTGTATGCTAGATAGACCAGATCGACGAAGCCGTTGCTGTAGTCATCGATGACAATTCTAGATATAGGGAGAGTATCCGCCAGGGACGGGCGATCGCTGATTCCGGTAAACTCAGCCCGAACCTCGCGCCTGTAACGCATCATGTAGTCTCTCCCTTTGCGGCCCACCGTTATAAGCACAGAAGGGTCAACATGTTGCAGGATGAAGTTAGCTGTGCTTCGGTTCATGTTGATGTTGAGGCCACCGCACAGACCACGGTCAGCGGTGATGTGAATTATCTCGATCCTCTTCGTTTCTCGGCGCTCCAGTAAGGGATGAGCGACACCTCTTGGCTGTGCAGCCAGGTCCGCCAGCACCTGTTGTATCTTTTCAGCATAAGGTCTACCAGCCAAATCGGCCTCTTGAGCTCGCCTCATCTTGGAGGCAGCTATCGTTTCCATAGCTTTGGTAATCTTGGCTGTGGATTGGATGCTACGGATGCGCCGGCGAAGCAAACGGATATTAGCCACTACTCTCTACCTGTTCCCAGTTTAGCCCTTCTTCATAGCTCGGTGTTCTTTCCCCGGGCACAATGCCGTGGTTAGAAAAGCCTTGCTCTATCTTATTCTTCTTCCTAATAGACGCTACTTTGCTTGAACTCGAGGATCGATTTTTTCAGCGCTTCTTCTGTTTCCGGCCTGAGATCCTTGGTCTTGGCGATATCTTTACCTATTTCAGGGTGGTTGGTTTCCATAAACCGGTGTAAGCTATTCTCGAAAGACGCTATCTTGTCCAGGGGCACATCGTCCAGATAGCCATTGGTGACGGCATACAGGATGGTTACTTCCTTCTCCAGGGACATGGGGCTGTATTGGGGCTGCTTTAGGACCTCGGTGATCCTTTGCCCGCGTTCTAGCTGTGCCCTGGTTGCTTTGTCAAGATCGGCAGTGCCAAACTGAGCAAAAGCAGCCAACTCGCGGTACTGGGCTAGTTCTAGTCTCACCCTTCCGGCTACCTTTCTCATGGCCTTGGTCTGTGCTGATCCACCTACTCTTGATACAGATAGCCCCACGTTCATGGCAGGGCGAATCCCGGAATTGAACAGATCCGTTTCCAGGTATATCTGGCCATCAGTAATAGAAATGACGTTAGTGGGGATATAGGCTGATAGATCACCCAACTGGGTCTCAATAATAGGCAAAGCGGTGAGTGAACCACCTCCATGTTCTGAGGAAAGCTTGGCTGCCCTCTCCAGGAGACGGCTATGAAGATAGAAGATGTCACCAGGGTAAGCCTCTCGACCAGGGGGGCGGCGCAACAACAAGGAGATCTGGCGGTAGGACCAGGCATGCTTCGAGAGGTCGTCATAGATCACTAGCGCGTCCTTGCCCAGCTCCATAAACTCCTCCCCTACAGCGCAGGCAGCATAAGGGCAAAGGTACTGTAGAGGGGCCGGGTCTGAGGCATTAGCCGAAACCACTATGGTGTGTTGCATGGCACCATAGGGCTCCAGTGTAGCCACCACCTGGGCTACTTTTGAAGTCTTCTGCCCAATGGCTGCGTAGATGCAGATGAGGTCTCCACCCTTCTGGTTGATGATGGTGTCCACACAGATGGCTGATTTGCCAGTGAAGCGGTCGCCGATTATCAACTCACGCTGTCCCCGCCCGATGGGTATCATGCTGTCTATAGCCTTAATTCCCGTTTGTACGGGGACGCTAACCGGAGCACGTAAAACTACGTTCGGGGCCACCCTTTCCAAGGGGCGTGTCTTCTGATACCTGATAGTGCCTTTGCCATCAAGCGGCCGTCCCAAGGGATCAATCACCCGTCCGATGAGTCCCTCGCCTACGGGCACCTCCAGGATACGTCCTGTACAGCGTACCTCATCACCCTCCTTAATCTCTGAACAATCGCCGAGAACTACCGCTCCGACGCTGTCTTCCTCCAGGTTCAATGCTATCCCTATGATGCCTTTGGGAAACTCCAGTAGCTCGTTATATCTGACACCGGAAAGCCCGTGGATATGCGCCAAACCGTCAGCTACCTCCACCACCGTGCCTACGTCCACCATAGCTACTTGTGTGCCGAACTGCTCGATTTGCTGCTTGATGATAGATACAATATCTTCACCGCGGGTTACCATCTATCTTACCTCCTCTGACCACGCTTTCGTTTCGTCAAGGGGGGGGCCCACCAGGCTAAGGCGTCCTCGGAAACCCAGCATCACAATAAGTTGTAAAGACCCTTTCACGTATCTACCTCTCCTGAAAGTAGAGGTGTTGCCTTCACGTATCTCAAGTATCTCAAGATATTTCTGTCCAACAAGCTGTGGCCAACTTTGTCAGGTCTGGGCCAGGCTCCTTCTTAAATCCTGAAGCCTGGTGCGTATGCTACCGTCAACCAACTTGTCTCCGACCCTGGCCACCAGACCACCCTCGATTTCAGGATTGACCTTAAGCGTAAGCACCAACTCCTTACCCACGAGGGCGGCCAGTCTTTTCTTGATCCTGTCCCTGTCTTCATCGCTGATGGGAACTGCAGTAACCACCTCGGCTACTTCTCTCCCATGGTAGGCATTTAGCAAGCGCCTAAATTCAGCCAGCAGGTCTGGCAAGATACGGAGGCGGTTCTTGGCCACCAGGAAGTAAGCTAGATTCATTGCTGCAGGTGTTATGCCTGGCAAAATAGCTTCCAGAACCCTCCTCTTTTCCTCGAGCCTGAGCTTAGGACTTTCCAGCATGGCAGTAATCTCGGGACTCTTGAGTGTGCCCGCTATCGTCTCCAAATCACTCTGCCATCGCTCCAGTTGTTTGCCTTCCAGAGCGATTTGGAACACTGCTTGAGCATGCCTTTTCGCAGAAATACCCTTCGGCATCGTCTCTTGTGGCTTACTCTTTCCTGGCAGTCAGGCCTTCCTCTAGAACCTTCTCAATTAGCTGCTGGTGCGCTTTCTTGTCCAGGGCTTGGCCAATCACCTTCTCCGCTGCCAGGACAGCCAGATCGGCAAATTCCTGACGTAACTGGTTAACGCTCTCTTCTCTTTCTCTGTCGATTTCAACGCGGGCTTTGGCAATAAGGGCTTCTGCTTCCTGTCTCGCCTCAGCTCTGGCCTCTTCCTTGAGCTTCTCAGCGGTTTGTGCCGCCTGATTTATCAGCGCTTGACCCTCCCTGCGTCCGGCCTCTATCTCTGCTTTCACCGTTTCCTCAGCGCGGACTGATTCCTGCTTTATGCGCTCGGCCTGTTCCAGACTTTCCTTTATTTTGGCGGAACGCTGGTCAAGCATCCTGGTGACCGGCCTGTACAGGACCAGTGTTAGCAGCCCCAGCAGAATAAAGAAGTTGATCAAGAAGGCGATCAGGCTTGGTGCATCAATGCCAAGTTTATCCAGCATTTCGGCTCCCTTTAGGAGATTCGCAGACTATCCGGTCGGCGTTGCCACTGCATGGGTAATAATTGACGATACGACCCATCCCACGAATCCGAGCGCTCCTAGAATCACCACGGCGATGATAATCGCTATGGAAATTGGCAAACCATCATTTCCCATGGCTTCCTCCTTTCTCCATTTGCCACCATTATGCTACCATGGCAAGGATGATCGATACGATCAGAGCGTAGATTCCAATGGCTTCAGTGAGAGCTGCCACCAATATCATGTTAGTCAATATGGCTGGTCTGGCCTCCGGGTTGCGTCCCAGGGCTGTTACCGTGGCATAGCCGATTAGCCCCAGTCCCAACGCTGGACCCAGGAGCCCCAGACCTGCTGCCATTCCTGCGGCGAGCATTTTCATTGTTTCTGCGTCCATTTATTTAACCTCCTTCCTTACCTAACCTAAGTTGTTTGATGCTCTTCGCTGGTTTCAGCCACAGCCATAGTG
The DNA here is from genome assembly GCA_016876035.1 of Chloroflexota bacterium. Classification (GTDB taxonomy): domain Bacteria; phylum Chloroflexota; class Dehalococcoidia; order UBA2247; family RBG-13-53-26; genus VGOE01. Next base: position 41,995 of record VGOE01000008.1, on the reverse strand, counting down.
GCCCATACCAGAGTCAATCCTGCGAAAATAAGTGCTTGAATAAACCCGATGAGAAGCTCAAGTCCGTAAAACGGGATGGCCATCATCCATGGGATGAGAAACGTGGCTGACAGGAGCAGTATTTCCCCCGCAGTCATGTTGCCAAAGAGACGGAAGGCGAAACTGATCATGCGTGTAGCGTGGCTTATTACTTCTATGACACCCATGAATACATTGATCACCCCGGTGACAATCGCCATTGGGGCTGCAGCTATCTTCCCTTGGAACAACATCTTGATGCCCCTGGTTAGCTCCCCGAAATTGAGATACTCACTCAGGTAATGACGCCGCCCCCTTGATCTCAATCCCCATAATTCGATGGACAAGACAGCCACAAGAGCCAGGGCCAGGGTCATATTGATATCTGTGTTAGCAGACCGAAAAAGTGGTGGCTTGTTCTTGATTGAGGCCACTGAAGCATTGGCAGAAACGGCATCGCCTTCCCCTATATCGAGATGTATGTGGCCACTCATAGGAGCTTCGATTTCCTCCCCGGTGTCCAGACGCAGGATTATATCGCCTTTCTTGACCTTCTCCTGACCTGTAACCAGGACTTCGGTGACAGTACCAGTGCTGGCCGCATGTACCGCCTCTTGCTCAGTGACATGAATACCAGGGCCAAAAATAGGCATCAGAGCGAGGTAGGCATTGAATATAACGAAGATGAATATAGTAGCCACCACAGGGAAGAATCTTCGGCCGTCTTTCTTACCAGCCACACTTTCCACAAAGCCTAACAGAGCCTCTGCTGCTACCTCTACCATACCTTGCAGGCGGCCAGGGATAACTTTCATCTTGCGGGTAGCCACAAAGGCAATAGCTACAACCAAAATGACCGTAAGCCAAGAGGCAATCATGGTGTTGGAGATGGTGAAGTTTCCGGATCCAAAAAGCGCATCGCCTCGGAAGAAGTTGTGGACCTCAAGCATGGGCACGTGGAGGAAGCCTGGCGAGTCTATCTCAAGAGCGCGACCGATGGCTCCACCAATCAGCCCAACAATGAAAAGGACAGCGACAGCCAGCAGGATTACAACCAGTAACCTGGTAGAGCAGCCGAGCTGGGACACTAATCGTCCTCCTTGCGCTTGCTTGACTGCTCTTTCAACAATGGAGATATCATGCGATAACTACCAAGGGCTGCCACCCCTAGGCCGAGGAATAGCCCGACCAGCGTAAATAATATAGAAGTGTCAAACTTCTTGTCAAGCCAAATCCCCAGAAATATGCCACCCGCAATGGATATACCGATGTACCATCCAATGCCCAGTAGCCTGGCGGCTACCACCCACTTGTCCATCAGTGTTTTGCCCCCTCAAGCATGCAGTCGCCTGACAGCAGGAAAGACGCTGCCTAGAGTGCTTGATTGGTACTTTCTACCTTTCCCCTTATTTTAACGGCTTTCGGTCCGACTGGCCATAGGTGTGTCCTGGGATGCCAAGGGTGTCAGCGGGTAAGTCGAAGTCCCTGCTCCAGCAGATGGGGTGCTAATCCTTGGGACAGGAAGCTAGTGGCCGCCAGGTCTTGCTGAGTCCTGCTTTGAACCCCTTTGCAACCCACGAATGAGATACCTTATAATGTCGCTACCAGGTAGCCGCGAAATGAGCAAAAGATTAGAAAGCATCACGCAACAGCGTTTGGATAAGCTCCACGCTCTTCTTGAGCGTGGCGTCAATCCCTATCCTAATCGCTACCACCGCACCCACGCTGTGCAGCAGGCGAAAGACCTGTTTGAGCAGGGCAAGATCGCTGCCGATGAGGTGCTGAGCCTTGCTGGTCGCATCGTCGCTCAGCGAGACATGGGAAAGGCGGCCTTCGCTGATATCCGCGACGGTACGGGGAAGATTCAAACCTACTTCCGCAGGGATGATCTCGGAGAGGAAAAGTACGCCATAGTGCAGGATTTGGATCTTGGCGACTTCATTGGGGTCAGCGGAGCGCTATTCAGGACAAGAAGCGGTGAGGTCACCGTGCGGGTGTCCGATTTCACAGTGCTGGCCAAATCACTGGAGCCTCTGCCCGAGAAATGGCACGGACTGGTTGATGTAGAGAAGCGTTACCGGCAGCGTTACCTCGACCTCATCTCTAACGAATCGGCCAGGGACACCTTCCTGGTACGCAGCCGGGTCGTCGCTGCTATGCGGCGCTTTCTGGATAGCCGTGGCTTCATCGAGGTGGAGACGCCCATGCTTCATGCCACACCCGGCGGGGCCAGGGCCCGCCCTTTCGTTACGCATCATCAAGCCCTGGATGAGGATTTGTACCTGCGCATTGCTACCGAGCTTCACCTCAAAAGGCTCATCGTTGGCGGCTTTGATAAGGTCTACGAGATTGGCCGTATCTTCCGCAACGAGGGCATCTCTACCAGGCATAATCCTGAGTTCACTACGCTGGAAAGCTACGAAGCCTATGCGGACTACAATGATGTCATGAAAATGGCTGAGGAAATGGTTTCCCAGGTAGCTCAGGAGGTTGTGGGTACTATGAAGACAAGCTTCGGGGAGAACACCATCGACTTTGCTCCTCCCTGGCAGCGTATCACCCTACGAGATGCTGTTCTTCAAGCCTGCGACATCGACATTGTGAAGTGCCTGCAAGGCGGGGCCCAAGGCCTGCGTGATGCGATGCAGGCGATTGGCATGGGACTGGAGGAGACGCTGAGTCCCGCCTACCTCATTGATAAGCTGCTTTCTACCTATGTTGAACCTAAACTTGTTCAACCTACATTCTTGATGGACTATCCCGTGGATACCACGCCGCTGGCCAAAAGAAAACCAGGAAACGAAATGCTCGTGGAGCGGTTTGAAATCTTCGTCGCTGGGATGGAGATCGGCAACGCCTTTACCGAGCTTAACGACCCGATAGAGCAGGCCGCCCGATTTGCTGCCCAGGAGGAGTGGCGGGTAAAGTTTGGAGATCAGGAAGCGGAACAGTACCAGGAAGATTTCATTCTGGCCATGAGATACGGGATGCCGCCGACCGGGGGGTTGGGGGTGGGCATTGACCGATTGGTGATGCTTCTCACTAATCAGCAGTCTATCAGAGAGGTAATCCTCTTTCCACAGTTGAAGACAAAACAATAAGCCGTTTCCCAAAGAGATGTTAAGTATTCAATCCATTCGACAGAACCCTGACCTGGTTCGAGAGGCGCTGGAGAAGCGGCGCGATAGCGCGCCACTCGGTGAGATACTGGCTCTGGATGAGCAGCGCCGCAGGTTGATAACCGAAGCGGAAACGCTGCGTGCCCAGCAGAAGCAGGAGAGCAAGAAGTACGCCCGCTTGAAAGCGGCAGCCTCTGAGGGAGAGACCGCAGAACTGGATAGACTCGCCCAGACCCTGGGTGACATGAGGGAGAGGGGCAAGTCTCTGGAGGCTGAGGCTGAGAAGGCGGAGCAAAGTCTACAGGATCTTCTACTACGCCTGCCGAACATCCCTGACCCCAGTGTTCCCGTGGGAAAGGATGAAAGCGACAATGTTGTGTTGCGGACGTGGGGAGAGATTCCGCGCTTCGATTTCAAACCGCGGCCTCACTGGGAGTTAGGGGAGGCACTGGATATTATTGATTTTGCCCGAGGGGTGAAGCTGAGCGGCTCCCGCTTTTACCTGCTCAAGGGAGCCGGCGCGCTGCTACAGCGGGCGCTGATCACTTTCATGCTGGACCTTCATGTCAAAGAGCATAAGTATACCGAGATCTATCCTCCTTATATGGTTAGGCGCGAATGCATGATAGGCTCGTCCAATCTGCCGAAGTTTGCCGATAACCTCTATCACGATCAGGAGGATGATTTCTGGTTCGTTCCCACAGCCGAGGTACCCCTGACCAATATCTACCGTGAAGAGATCCTTGACCCGGATACCTTGCCCCTTTATTATGTGGCCTACACCGCCTGCTTCCGCCGTGAGAAGATGGCGGCTGGCAAGGATGTCCGTGGTATCAAGCGGGGACATCAGTTCGACAAAGTCGAGCTCTACAAGTTCACCGAGCCAGATCGTTCTATGGAAGAGCTGGAGAAGATGGTGGCGGACGCCGAGGACGTCTGCCGCAGGCTAGGCCTTCCCTACCGTGTGGTGCAGCTATGCACTGCTGATCTGGGTTTTGCCTCAGCTAAGTCTTATGACATCGAAATATGGGCCTCAGGCTGCCAGGAATGGCTGGAGGTTAGCAGTTGCAGCAACTGCACCGATTTCCAGGCGCGGAGAGCCAATATCCGCTACCGGCCGGAGCCTGGCGCAAAGCCCCAGTTTGTTCACACCCTCAATGGTTCAGGGGTGGCTCTTCCCCGCATTTTCATTGCTGTGCTGGAAAACTACCAGCAGCCTGACGGCACAATACGGGTGCCCCAGGCACTGCTCCCCTATATGAGAGGGATAGAGGCCATCAAGAAGGCCGAATAGGCTGCCTCTGGGCACGCGGTTGATTGCAGTGGTTGCTATCGCAAGAGCAAGTGGGGATGCTTTGTCTTCATGTTAGAAGCTGTCCGCAAACCATGGGTAGGTTGGGACAGATGCTCCAACTTCGTCTAGGAGTGTGTGCAAGTAGTGGTGGAGGCAAAGCTGGCGGGCACTGCGAAGCGATCTGGCTCAGGCGCGACATTTGAAGGTCTCCCGCAGGCGCCTAGCATACAAGCTGTATAGGCTGATCCCGCGCAATAACGGAGATTCCACATATGGATGCTACCACGCTGAACATAGCGAAGGGTCTCATTTTACGAAGCACCGGTAGGACGCTGCAGACATGTATTCACTGCTGCGGCGACAAGGCCCTTGACCACACCCACCTCTTGGCTATGGCGTATCTGATAATAAACACAATAAGTATTGCCATTGCTGCGGCAGGCACTGGTGGTAGCTTGCAGTAGTCTACCAGAGCATACAGAAACATGATGTCGAGGCATAAGGTAACCAGAGCCATAGACATATACCTCACAAAGCCCAGCCGTCGCTCCTTCCAACCCTTGAATGTCCAGACCTTGTTCAGTTCATAGTTGCTTACTATGGCCAGCAGAGAGGAGATAACAAAGGGTGGAAGGTAGAAATGCTGCCCCAGGAATCTTACTTCGGTCTCAAAGACTGGAGTAAGCAGCCAGTATGTCAACATGTTTATGGCGTAACCGATTCCGCCAACAAGCATAAAGTTCAGGATTCGGAACTTGTGCAGGTAGAGCTGCGCGAGCTGTTGAAGGTATTGCCAAACGGTGCGCTTTGATAATTCTAAGGGGTTGGAAGTACGCGGGGCGAATGTGTACGAGATCTCTGCCACTGACTTGCAGCAACCCCGCACCAAGACTTCAAGCCCCATATTGGAAACGTGAGTGTTCAGCGATGCTAGATCCACGGCTGTGCGTCTAAATCCAAAGAAGCCACTCATTCGATCCTTTATTCCTGGTGCCAGGGGTAGTGCCAGCAGGTTACCAAGCCGAGATGCGAGTCTTGTCGTTAGTGTTCCGTTGCTGAGGCTTTTGTCTTTGCAATCGCTGGACGCTACTACGAAGTCGTGACTCTCCAAGGCTTGAAGTATATTAGGCACGACTTCGGGAGGGTGTTGTGAATCAGCATCCATTATCACCGCCGCCTCCCATTTCACCTGTTTCAACCAGTCAACAATAGCCGACACCAGTCCTCGCTTGTTTTTGCGAGCAACCACGTTGGCAGCGTATTTCTTAGGTAATGTCGCAACAAGCTCAGCAGTGCCTACACTACTATCACCGCCAACGAGAACAATTTTGTACTTGTAGCCGGCCAAACTATCATGTAATTCCTGAACCAGAGGGATAATATTATCCCTCTGGTTACAGGTACGGATTATTATGGAGACAGCATCATCCTTCGACCATCTAGCCATAGCCACCATCAGAAACCGCTTGTTCCGAACCGATTCGCAAGTTAGTGTCCCAAACCTGCTGGAAATTCCTGACCATATCCTAATCCTATTAGCTCCCCTTGGCAAGTCCCGCTCCCAGTGGGACCACCGAAACCTTGACCACACATGAGCATTTCACTCCATCATAGCGGGGCTGAAGTACGAAAACCTGCGTGCGTGTGACAGCACGGCTGAGTCCAACTGGAATTAACCCGGTGTGCAGACATTCCCACAATTGCAGTACTTGTCACGAGTTAGTCCCATGTTCACTCCTGAGCGAGCGTGCGCGCAAATCCAGTCACGAAAAATCAGGCCGAACGATGATATCAAAACCTCTACACTGCCCAGAAATGAACAAGAAGTCGACCATTGTAGTGTGTCTGAAAAGACCCAATAATAGAGCTACCCGTCCTTCCTCTTGGGAATAGCCTGCAAAGTCATAATTGGCAGAACGCTTTCCAGCCAGAGAATGTGAGCTGTGGACAACGTCGGTCCCTTTCCTTCTCATGAATGAGGCACACAGCCGGTGCCAATTGCGGGAATGAGTCCAGGCGGGTATCATTGCACTGACTAAGGTGCGAGGAGGAGAGATGGAGATCAGAGTCCTGGGAGTATGCGGTAGCCCCATTCGCGGTGGTAACACCGAGGCTTTTCTCACTGAGGCGCTCAAAACCGCCGAAGGTCTGGGCAGTGTGAGTATAGAGATGATACATCTGTCAGGCAAGCGAATTGAAGATTGTCGCCACTGTAACTGGTGTATCGCCAAGCAAGAAGAGGGCAAGTTCTGCGCCATAAAGGACGACATGCTGGAGATATACCCCAAAATTCTAGAGGCAGATGTGCTGCTGCTGGCTACCCCTGCATACGCTGCTCGCTTATCCGGTTACTTGGCCATCTTCCTAGATAGATTTAGGGCGCTTGTTCTGGGTAAATACTATCGGGGGTTGTTGACGGAAAAGGTAGGTGGAGCACTCACGGTTGCCTGGATGAGAAACGCAGGGGTGGAAACCACCTTGCTCAGCGTCATCTCCTCTTTTCTGATGTGGAGTATGATAGTGGTCACACCAGGCGAGGGCGCTTGCCAGTTCGGTGCTGTCGGTCTGTCCAGCGACCAGGGGACAGGCAAGTTTGACCCGAAAGACAAGCTTGGGGTACTGAAAGACGAGCTGGGATTGAAATCAGCTCGACGTCTGGCCAAACGCACGGTGGAGATCAGCCGCAAACTAAAGGCGGGACGGGAAGCACTGAAGCAGGTATAGAGATCTAGGAGCCTGTGTGAGCAATCCAAGTGTCGTGCCTGAGCGAGGTCGTTTTCTGGCCTCCGCCAGCTTTAGCTCGACCATTGCTGGCACAAACTCATAGCTGAAGACCTCCTTTCCATCCGGTTTTGCCTCTCAAGTCCTGCCTGGAGACTGTCAAGACTAAGCAATTTTAGGCTTTTCGGCTGCGTCTTTGGGGATCGACCCGGGTTTGACCGTCTTGGCATGCGCCTCCTCGTCAGTATATCAGTATAGTAGAAGCTAATGGGAGGCTCGGTATCTTGAAATGCTTCTGCCAGAGTATGGTATATGCTACAAGAAGGGTTATTCTTGCAGCCGTGCCAAGCAACGTGATAGACTTGCGCAAATGGAAACCTCGGCCAGTGAGGAAGAAGACCGCCTGAGGGACTGAAATTTACGGCGAGAGTAGTGTCGGGAAAGATATAGGAGGTAGAGGTAAAATATGCAGACAGGATTCTACTTCGACCAGACCAGATGTACTGGCTGTTTCACCTGTGTAGTCGCCTGCAAGGACTGGCATGATGTTCCCGCTGGGCCAGCCAGTTGGATGAGAGTGACCACCATAGAGAAGGGGAAATACCCAGATGTATTCGTCGCCTTTCTGGCTACTCCCTGTTATCACTGTCTTGAACCGGCCTGCGTCGATGCCTGTCCGGTCAATGCTATCACCAAACGGAGAAAGGACGGCATTGTGGTTGTGGACAGGGAGGCATGCCTGGGGAGAGACAGATGTCAGTTATGCCTGGAGGCTTGCCCCTACGAGGCCCCGCAGTTCGGCGCTGAGGAGAATGCGAAGATGCAGAAGTGCGACCTCTGTCTGGAAAGGTGGGCTGAGCATAAGAAGCCAATATGCGTGGATGCCTGTCCCATGCGGGCGTTGGACGCCGGCCCCATCAAGGCACTGAAAGCAAAGTACGGGGATAGTATGCAGGCTGAGGGCTTCGCCTATTCCGAAAAGATGATCCCCTCTATTGTGTTCAAACCCAAGAAAGACGCCAAAGGCCTTGCTGTTCAAAGGATTGAAGTCGCACCAGGCTGCCGAACAGTCAGCTAGGCGATATGACATATACGCGGGCAACTTCATATACCAAGAATGCCCATGGTTAAGTCAACTCAGCCCGGAATGATAACCGAGGCTAAGGAAGCAAACAGATCTTGGAAAATATTTGGTGGACTTCCCCGGAAAGAACCTGAGGAATACTGAAGTGGCTTGAGATGCAGCCTTTCAGAACCGCCGCAGGAAGGAGAGAGTATATGTCACTTGGGAGGCCGGTGAAGACGAACCCTAGTGTAAAGGTAATCCGCACTGTCTGTCCCTTCGGCTGCGGCATCGGCTGCGGCGTCTTGGCCCATGTGAAGGATGGCATCCTGGTCAAGGTCGAGCCCAGTGATCACCCAGGCACCAGCCACATCTGCGTCCGAGGATTGTCGGCCACCAAGTTGGTGTATCACCCTGAACGGCTGAAGTATCCCCTCAAGCGTCAGGGGGCCAGAGGTGAAGGGAAATGGCAGCGCATCTCCTGGGATGAGGCCATGGACACCATCAAGGGCAAGTTTAGTGAGATCGCTGCCAAGTACGGCTCGAATTCCTTGGCCTTTGTATCCACAGGGGTGGGGTCCTTTGCGAACCTCATCACCGTGGGCTTCGCCGGTGCCTGCCAGGGTACCTTCATCTTGCCAGCGGGCCTCGGAGACTCCGCCGCTCCCTGTGCTGACCTAGCCTGCTACGGGGCCTACATGTGGTTTGGGGAGGACTATACCAATCGTTTTGACAAGCCCGCCCTTTGTGTAATGTGGGGAAATAACGCAGCAGTGACAGAACCCTTCAAATGGCAGCGCCTCAGAGAAGCCAAGGAGAGTGGCGCCAGGCTAGTGGTAATCGATCCCCTGTTCACCACCACCGCCTCCAAGGCAGACGAGTATATCCGTATCAGGCCAGGCACTGATGCCGCTCTGGCACTAGGAATGATGCACGTTATCGTTGAGCGCCAGTTACAGGATGACGCCTTCTTGAGCCAACATACTGTCGCCCCTTTCCTGGTGCGCACCGCTGACGGCATGTACTTGAAAGAGGAAGACGTGTCTTCGGGTGAGTCGCAGAAGTATATGGTGTGGGATGCCCAAACCAACGCACCTTCGGCTTATGACGCGCCACAGGTAGCGCCAGCTTTAACCGGCACCTGCAAGGTGAAGGGCGTTGAATGCAAGCCTGCCTTTCAACTCCTGACGGAACTTGTACAGCAGTACCCGCCGGACATGGCCGCAGAGATAACCGAGGTGCCAGCAGATATCATCACCAGGTTGGCTGTGGAGTATGCTACCAGGAAACCCGTTGCTTCCTCCAGAGGCATGGGCTGCACCAGAGGCTCCCTTTACGGAGATCTGAGCTACCGGGCGATAAACACCCTGGCAGCGGTGACAGGCAACCTCAGCCTCCGGGGCATCACCTACCACCAGACCAATCCGGCAGTTTTCTTTAGCAGTGGCATTCCCAGCTTTCTCACGCTTCTTCAGATGTATCAGACTGTCCTCACAGACCAGCCCTACCCCATAAAGGCGCTGTGGATGACCAGGCACAATCTGATCAACCAGGACCCCAACTTCAACCTGGTGAGCAGAGGTCTCCTCTCTCGTCTGGAGTTGGTGGTTGCCGTTGATATGTTCATGAGCACCAGTGCCCAATACGCTGATATCGTTCTCCCCGCCTGTAGCTCCTACGAGGCGACTGATCTCATTGCTCCCATTGGCAATGGCTCACATAACTACCTCCAGTTGCAGCAAAAGGCCACAGAGCCTCTGCACGAGTCCAAGTCAGACATGGATATCTACGCTGCTCTGGCCAAGAAGATGGGCATGGACGATTTCCTGGATAAGACTGCTGAGGAATACATTGAGATGATGTTGGCCTCGGGCCACCCTTCGATGGAAGGGATAACCCTGGAAAAGCTTAAGGAAAGCCCTATGCTTCCCGCGCCACACGAGACGCCAGCCTTCACCACCCCATCAGGGAGAATGGAGTTCTACTCCGAGAAGCTGAAGGAGTTTGGCCAGGAGCTTCCGGTTTTCTTGGAGCCACAGGAAAGCCCGCGCCAGCCGCTGGCCCAGAAGTATCCTCTTTCTCTCTCCACTACCCACCCCAAGTACCGGCTACACTCCATGTTCACTAATATCTCCTGGCTCCGGGAGCTAGACCCTGAGCCGGCGCTGGATATGAACCCGGTCGATGCCGGGCCGAGAGGCGTCAAGGACGGAGATCTGGTTCGCGTCTTCAATGACAGGGGACAGGTCAAAGTGAGGACAAGAGTACATCAGGGTATCAGGCCAGGCACAGTCAACGTCTGCCAGGGTTGGTCTCCCGGCGATTATGTGGAGGGCACCCACCAGGCACTGACCCACCACACCCTAAACCCAGCTCAGGCAGCCATCTATGAACCCAATGCGGCTTTCTACGACACGCTGGTTCAGGTTGAGCTGGTGAAGAAGGAATAACAAGATGGCCAAGAGATATGGGTTGGTTATCGATCTCGAAAGGTGCACCGGCTGTCACACCTGCACTATAGCCTGCAAGGCGGAGAACAAGATGGAGGCTGGGTCGGGAATAAGGGTGGAGACGGTTGGGGGAGGTCGTCAGGATGTGCCAGCAGGCAAGTACCCTGAGCTGGACATGCATTATCTACCCATAGCCTGCATGCATTGCGCCGAGCCGCCATGCCGCGATGCCTGCCCCGCTGAGGCTATCTACCAGCGCTCCGATGGCCTGGTTCTTATAGATGAGCAGAAATGCAACGGCTGTCAGGAGTGCATTGAGGCCTGCCCGTACCAGGCGCTGGTCTATGACGCCCAGAAAGCGATCGTGCGCAAGTGTAACCTGTGCCTGGAGCGAATCGACCAGGGCTTTCAGCCTTTCTGTGCTTCATGCTGTGGAGAAGAAGCTATATACTTTGGAGACCTGTCGGACCCCGAGAGCGGGGTTTCAAAACTGATATCAGAAAGAAACGCCTACATCCTTAAGCCAGAATTAGCCACAGGGCCGGCGATTTGCTACTGTCCTCCGAAGAGTCGGAGACAGGCCCAGAGCGCTGCGACTGAGGCTCCCAAAACAGGCACTAAGAGAAGTGTCACACCAGCTGGGAAGCGGGTAAGGGTGGAGCCGGGTGAAACGATAGTGCGCACGGCGAGCCCCTTTGGCTGTGGCCCATTCTGCGGCATCATGGCACACGTCAAGGACGGCATGCTGGTCAAGGTTGAGCCCGGCGATTTTCCAGGCACTAGCCACATATGCCACCGGTGTCTGACTGCTGTGAAGCTGGTGTATCATCCTGACCGGCTGAGATACCCTATGAAGCGCCTGGGTGAAAGGGGCGAGGGCAAGTGGCAGCGCATATCCTGGGATGAGGCTATGCACACTATCGCATTCAGGCTGAAAGAGATCAGCGACAGGTATGGCAGCAGTTCTCTGGCCTGGACGACAGGGGGAGGAGTGTTTCCCGCTCTGGCTACATACGCCGCTGCCGGTTTTGCGGGTGCCTGCGGAGGAACCTTTTGCTGGCCTTCAGGCATGGGAGATGCAGCCCTCCCCTGCGCTGACACGGCTTGCTACGGCACTATCTGGCCCTACGGGGATGATTACACCATTAATTTTGACCGCCCTGCCTTGTGTTTATTGTGGGGAGACAATTGTGCTGAGACTGGGCCCTTCAAATGGCGTAAGATCAGGAACTTCAAAGAGAGGGGAGCCAGGTTAGTCGTCATTGATCCCAGGTTTACGACCACGGCATCCAAGGCAGACGAGTATATACCGATCAGGCCGGGCACTGATGCAGCCCTGGCCCTGGGGATGATGAACGTCATCCTTAACAAGGGACTTGAAGACAGATCTTTCATCACCAGCCAAACGGTGGGGCCTTTCCTGGTACGTAGTGACAACGGCATGTTCTTGAAGGAGAAGGATCTCGGTGCTGCGGAATCCGAAAAGTATATCGTCTGGGACACCGCAACAGGTACACTCAAAAATCATGATGCTCCCGGCATCGCACCAGCTTTGACCGGAGTTTACAGGGTAAAGGGACTGGAGTGCAGGCCGGCCTTCCAGTTACTGGTAGAGTTGATCCAGAAATACCCGCCGCATAGAGCGTCCGAGATAACTGAGATACCGGTGGATACCATCACCAGGCTGGCTATTGAATATGCCACCATGAAGCCAGCTGCTTCCGCCAGGTCCACCGGCTGCACCAGAGGAACTTTCTACGGTGACCTCAGTATCCGAGCTATAAATACCCTGGCCGCCATTACCGGCAACATTAGCTTTGAAGGTCATAAGCCCTTCCAACTCAACATGGGGGCGTTCATGACACGGGGTGCTCCCAACTTCATGACCCTGTTGGGGTTGTATGATGCCATCATCAGCGGTGAGCCCTATCCCATCAAGGCACTTTGGCTGTCCAGGCATAATCTGATGAACCAGTTGCCAAACTTCAACAAGATCACCAGAGGGCTTGTGCCGCGTCTGGAGTTCATAGTTGTCGCTGACATGTTCATGAACACGAGTGCCGAATATGCCGACATTGTTCTTCCTGCCTGTAGCTTCTATGAGTACACCGATCTGGCTTCACCTATCGGCATTGGAGGGCACAACTATCTCCAGTTGCAGCAGAAAGTGATAGAACCTCTGTATGAATCCAAATCAGACTTTGAAATGCTGGCCGTTCTAGCCAGGACGATGGGCATGGAGGGCTACCTGGAGGAGAGCGCCGAAGAAGCAGTCGAGCTTGTGCTGGCATCGGGTGATCCCTCTGTGGAGGGGATAACTTTGGAGAAGCTGAAGGATAGCCCTATGCCTCCGGCGCCACACAGCGTGCCCGATTTCGCCACACCGTCAGGGAGGCTCGAGTTCTACTGGGAGAAGCTAAAAGAGTTTGGCCAGGAGTTGCCGGTGTACTTGGAGCCGATGGAGAGCCAGCGGACGCCACTGGCTCAGAAGTACCCATTATCCCTCTTCACAGCGCACACCAAGTACCGGCACAATTCCATGTTCGCTAACGTTGCGTGGGCCCGGGAGCTTGATCAACAGCCGAGGCTAGAGATGAGCACCACCGATGCCCAACCCAGACGCATCCAGGATGGAGACCTGGTCGAAGTCTTCAATGATAGGGGCAACGTGAAGCTGAGGGCCAGAGTTCATCAGGCAATCAGGCCGGGACTGGTGAGCGTCTGCCAGGGATGGTCCCCGGGTGACTACGTTGAGGGCAGCCACCAGTCGCTGACCCACGACACTATCAACCCGGCCCAGCAGTTAATTCTTGAGCCGAATGCGGCCTTCTACGATACGCTGGTCGAAGTCAGGAAGGTTGAGGAGATGTGAACAAAATGGCCAAGAGATATGGATTGGTGATAGATCTGGAAAGGTGCACTGGGTGTCAGGCGTGCACTGTGGCATGCAAGGTAGAGAACGGCATCGAGGTAGGTTCGGGGATTAGGGTGGAGACGGTGGGGGGCGATCACAGGGATACCCCGGCTGGGGAATATCCCAAATTAAGCATGCACTTCCGTCCCATAGCCTGTATGCACTGCGCTGAGCCGCCATGCCGCGATGCCTGCCCCGCTGAGGCTATCTACCAGCGCTCCGATGGCCTGGTTCTTATAGATGAGAGAAAATGCAATGGCTGTCAGGAGTGCATTGAGGCCTGCCCGTACCAGGCGCTGGTGTATGATGCCGAGAAAGCGATCGTGCGCAAGTGTAGCCTGTGCCTGGAGCGAATCGATCAGGGCTTTGAACCCTTCTGCGCCGTGTGCTGTGGAGACAAGGCCATATTCTTCGGCAACCTGGCGGATCCAGACAGCCAGGTGTCACGGATGGGTGCCCAAAGGCGTGCCTACGTTCTGAGGCCTGAACTGGCAACAGTGCCAGCGATTCATTATTGTCCACCTATGAGTCCGAGGCGGGACTAGGAAAGGAAGGCCAAGCAAAGATCAGCTACCCTTGTTGTGAACCCGGGGCTGACAAAGGAGTGGATAATCATAGCAAGTCAATGAAAGGAGGATAATCATGCTAACCAAGTACGACGAATTCCTGTGTCACCAAATTGCTTCTACCTTCGATCACCCTGGAACGAGCGCCCGCGAATGGACGGAAAGGATCTGGTTCATGGCCCACGACACAAAAGGAGACTTCATACTGGTAGCTGGTTTCGGCTATTATCCTAATCGCAATATAATGGATGCTTTTACGTGCGTGGCGGTTGAGGGCAAGACCCAGTATGTTGTCAGGGCCTCCCGTGAACTTCGCCCTCGCATAGACGAAGTCAGCGTTGGCCCTTTTTCATGGGATGTGCTTGATTCCATGAAGAAAGTCAGAGTCGTGCTGGCCGACAACGAGTACGGCCTGAGTTATGAGATACTGTTCGATGCCACCATGCCGCCTCATGAGGAGGAGCCGCCGCAGTTCTTCCGCAGCCGGGGCAGGGTGGTCGAAGACATCCGCCGCTACTGGCAGGTTGGCAAGCCCGGCGGCTGGATTAAGGCAGATGGCCAGACCCATAAGATCGATCCTCGTTCCTGGCGGACGGAGAGGGATCATTCGTGGGGCATCAGGCGCGGCGCTGTAGAATACCTGGAGACTGGTGTGCAACCTGGCGAAATCCCCATTGGGTACTTCTACAGCGGAGCAGCCTGGCAATTCGACGACTGGAGCACCGTCTACCACATTAGAGGAGACTGGGACGGGGCAGTCAGCAGCTTCAGTGGTGGTATTTTCTACCCGTATGGGAGTGGCAAGCCGGAGACAAGGCTCGCCAGTATGGATCACGATTTCACGTTTCGTACCGATATCACCGGGATTCGACAGGTGAATGGTGGGAGCGTTACTCTGAATGCCGTGGACGGCTCCGGTAAGAAGGTATCTCTGCGGCCGCTGGGTGCGGTGTACCTTGGGCCAGGAGGGTACAGCTATGCCAGCTACCGTGGATTCATTCATGGATTGTGGATGGGGCCGTCGTGGATGGACGGCTTTACATTGAACATCGCTGACCCTGAAGTAATCCGAGAAATCACTTATCTTGACGAACTGGTGTGCGAACTTAAGTGTGATGGCCAAACTGGATATGGTATGACAGAGGTCATGGTGATTGGGAAATATCCCAAGTATGGATTTCAGGGATACTAGCGAGAAATGATTCGGGTGGTAAGTACCCCATGAGCACGCTTATCACGTAATAAGAGAGGTATGTCGTGACAGAAATAGCCAATCTCAAGGAAAGGCTAGAAGCATATCTCAGGACGAAGTTTCCACAGCGGCAGCAGCTTGTCGTGACGGAGTTCAATAGAGTCGCGGGAGGCTATTCCAGCATGACTTATTTCTTCACCGCAAGCTGGCAAGAGACAGGGGGGCCGGTTTCTGAAACTCTGGTCATCAGAATGTTGCCAGAAATGGGGCCTGTTCCCTCCTATGATATTCGGCCCCAGTACGAGGCTATGACGGCGGCTCACCGCAGCGGTCTTCCTGTGCCTCAAATCCACTGGCTGGAAATGAACAGTGGCGTCCTTGGACATCATTTCTTTGTCATGGACAAGGTTGACGGGGAGGTGATGATGTTTGTCTACCCACGTGAACCCCAGTTCCAGGCCCAGTTGAAGCGGGAGTATGTTGATTACCTGGCTAAAATCCACTCCCTGGACTGGCGAACTCTCAGCTTTTCATCTCTGCAACCACCCCAAAGCGATCGGCACCATGCTGAAAGAGAGATCGAAAGATGGCAATGGGCTATGGAGCGAAACCAGTACGGCCCCCAGCCGCTGCTTACAGAGGCCTTGGTCTGGCTGAAAAACAATATACCTTCGGCTGAACGGACATCGCTCTGTCACGGTGACTACACTGCGGCTAATATGTTCTGCCGCGACGGCCACATTGTAGCTATCTTCGACTGGGAGTTGGCTTCCCTGGGTGATCCTATCAGCGACCTCGGGTTTGCTTGCATGATGAATGACACCATGAGGTGGGGTTTCTGGGACGATGAGGAGTTCATCAGGGCCTACGAGAAGGCATCTGGGCTGAAAGTGAGTAAAGAGAGTTTCTTTTTCTGGAAACTATTGGGCTACATCAAGCTGGCGGTGGCCGAATTGGGCGCCATCAGGACAGCTCTTGAGTCTGACAAGCTTGAAGTGCACCAATTTACACATTTAGTGCTATCGCGCCGCATCTTCAAAGCGGTGGCTGAGATGCTGGGATTCTAGACACGGAGTCTGATCTGGAGGAGATCGAATGTCTGAACCTTGCTTTCCGGTGAAGCCGATTCTGGAGAAGTGTGCTGAATTCCTGGAACAGGCCGTGTTGCCAGGACTGAACGAACCCTTGTTAATCCAGAAAACATATTTGACTTCTGTAGCACTGCGTATTCTGGCAAATACGGTGGAGGAGAAGGGTCGGGATCTGATTGATGAGAACAACGGGATGAGGGAGGTTCTGGGCAGAGTGCTGGAAGCACTACAGAGGAAAGACACACTGTCTCAGGTCGAGGTCAGGAGTGAACTGATAGAGAAGCTTGCCGTAACCCTCAAAGGGGCGGGGGCCCCTGGGGCAAGCCTTAGTGAAGAGAACGCGCGGCTGAAAGGCGCTCTAGTGGACACCGTCAGAGGCCTGGATACCCTGAGCAACGTTCTACCCCAGGAGACTGTTTCGTCCCTGAGACGCCAGATACGGGCTGCTATCAGGCAGCAGTTAGACCACGGCCTGGCCCACATAGAAGGGGTGCCCGTGGCCTTCTAGGCTTTCCAATGACGGTGGGTGGGAGTGATGGGCGACAAATACGGTGGGATGCCGAGCTAGTTGCCGTCAGGCATCAGGCAAGGAGGGAGCAAAAATGGTACAAGACCTATCCGAAATGCAGGCCAATCTCACTACTTGGATACAGGCGAAAATGCCCAAAGCCCGGAACGTCTCCATATCCAACCTGCGCAAGCCGGGAATGGGGCTGTCCAGCGAAACATACCTTTTTGATCTGAACTGGGAAGACGCCGGACAACCGAAGTCTATGGGAGTGGTTCTCCGTGCTGCACCACGCAGTCGAGGAGTGTTTCCCGAGTATGATCTGGCCCTTCAGTTTAACGTTATGAAAATACTGAAGGAGAATACCGATGTACCTGTGGCTGAGATGCTGTGGCTACAGGAGGGCCCGTCGGTCATTGGTGTGCCATTCTTCCTGATGAAGAAACTCGAAGGGGATGTACCTCAGGACTACCCATCCTATCATGGCACGGGGATGTATTTTGATGCCACACCTGAGATGAGGAGGAAAATATTCTGGGGTTCCCTGGAGGCAATGGGCAAGGTGCACAAACTTGATTGGAGGCGACTGGGGCTGGACTTCGTAGGGGCCCCCGGACCTGGCACGGACCCCGTGGATCGGCAACTCGCCTACTGGGAACGACATCTGAACTGGACCAAGGACAGTCCCGAAGAGACACATCCCACCATGGAAGCTACCGTGGCCTGGCTGAAGAAAAACTCTTACGTTCCCGAGCGTGTTACGCTATGTTGGGGAGACGGACGCATTGGAAACACGCTTTACAGCAGGCCAGATCGCAATGTGCTAGCCATCATGGACTGGGAGATGGCCTTCATAGGCGACCCAGAGGCAGACCTGGTCTGGTTCTTCACTATTGACAAAGCACTCAGCAAGGGCTATGGTCTTCCGCCGCTTGAAGGTACGCCCACCGCTGAAGAGATCGTACGTCGCTATGAAGAACTCACCGGATGGAGAGCCAAGAACCTCTTTTACAATGAAGTCTTCACGACTTTCCGGTACGGGATGACAGTAATCGCCAGCTTGAAGAACATGCGGAGTCGAGGGATACCTATTCCAGACGAGATGATACTGAACAACTTCTCGACCCAACATCTGTCCAAACTTCTGGGATTGCCCTCGCCTGGGCCCGACCCGTACGCAGAGGAAAAGGTGGACATCAACCAGCTTACCGTAACGGTGCAATTCCACTTCACCGGGCCCGGCGGATATGACTGCTACCTGTTATCGGATAAGGGAAAGGTGTCTCGGCATCAGGGCTGCGTCGAAAATCCAAGTTGTGCCATTAAGGTGGCGCTGGCTGATTGGAAAGCGATTCAGAGCGGCCAACTCAATCGCCTTGAGGCATGGTCAACGGGAAGGTTTGTGACTGAAGGCGATCATGGGCTGCTGTCGCTTCTGGAAGACGCCATTGCCAGATACGGCTCGGCAGAGTAGCATTCTGTCGTGCAGGTGCCCGGAACAACCAACGACCTGAGCCCAAAATCCAGCTATCTGGGTGGCACAAGAATCGGGCGCAGGTCATTCACCGGACGAAGCACAGATCCAACTATGGTACCGCATCAGGAGCTTAGAGCAGCAGCTAGGCGAGGCACTGCTCTGTTCGTCTGATAATATCGTCCTGTAGCGGTTTACCCAGGTCTGCCCAGTAAGCGCTGTAGCCAGCCACCCGTACCACCAGATCCGGGTACTTTTCGGGATGTGCCTGGGCATGAAGGAGAACCGCCCTATCCACTACGTTGAACTGAACATGATAGATTCCCAAGTCATACCAGGTTCTCAGGTAGTGGGCGAATAATTTCTTGTTCTCCCCTTCCAGGCTGTGGGGCATAAACTTCTGGTTAAACAGCATGCCGTGGGCTCTATGGATATCTATTTTACCTAAAGAGCACAAGGTCGCCGTCGGGCCGTGAGTATCCGCTCCAGCCGTGGGCGATCCAGTACCGTCAGCGAAGGGCTGGCTGTCTTTCCGTCCGTCTGGAGTGGCCGGACAGAACCGGCCCAAGGCGTAGTAGGCAGAAATAACGCTGCCCTCTATCCACAGCTCGGTGCCCGAGTAACATTTGAATTTCCTTACCTCAGCTTGCGTGGCATAGTGTACCCACTGGGCCATCTCGTCAGCATAGTCATCGTCATTGCCGTATTTCGGGATCCTGAGACACTCCTGCCTCAAATCCTCTTTTCCTTCCCAGTCATTACGTACCGCTTCCAGCAAACCCTCGATCGTCGCCACCCTGTCCTCGAAAACCAACTTCTTGATCACTGTGAGGGAGTCAGCCACATTGATCATGCCGGCTACCTTGATATTGTTTTCTACGGCCCACCCATTGTAAGGAACGAAGTCCCTGCCATCCTTGCCTTGCTCTATACAGCCATCCAAATGCGCTGATATGAGAGGTCGCTTCAGATAGGTACGCTTTAGCTCTTCCTCAATGTGGTGGATCTGCACCATCTTATCAACGAAGAAGTTGACCTGCTTGAGGTAGGCCTCTTTGAAATCTTCGATGCTCCTGAATTTACGGGGGTCGCCGGTGTGCGGCCCTAGCTGCCTACTCAAGAACCTGCAGTAGCCATCGTTCAAGGCTAGATCCAGACACTTGGCCACACTCAAGAAGCCCACAAGGGCAGGACCCAGCCCCTGGTTCTTATCAGGAATGATCCACTGGACGCAACCCCCCACAGTCCAGTCCCAGACCTCATTCGGAGGAACCCCCCGCCTCAACAGCATAGGGATGGCTTGAGAATCACTGTTAAAGGATGGGAAGCCAATGCCGGTATGGAGCAAATCTATAGCCCTATCAATGAATCCTGGGTCTATTTTGGGGTGATAGCGGATAACCAGCGTCGGCTGGATAGTCCGTATATTCATGCTGGCACCCAGGCACATGTAGGACATCTCATTGGTTGCGTCCTTGCCTTTTTCATCTACCCCACCCAGGGTGAAAGTCTGAAATTGACTGCTGCCAACCGAAACCAGCTCGCCCTCTGGAGGACGCAGGGAACTGATCCCTTCCATTTTCACCCAGAGGCATTCCAGCAACTCTAACGCTTCCTCACGGGTAATCCCCCCCTCTTCTCTGTCCTTTTTGTAGAAAGGATACATGGCAACGTCAAACCTCGTCCCGCTCCCAGTACCGTAGTATTCAATTGCTGATCGGATAATATGCGAGAAGAAGAAGGACTGTAGTGCCTCCCAGAAATTGCGTGGCGGATTCGCTGGAACCCAGTCGCACACCTCGGCAATCTTCTCCAGTTCCTTTCTTCTGGCAGGGTTGTTCTCCTTCGTAGCCATCTTCCTGGCCAGCTTAGCATAGCGCTGGCCGAAACGGCCAAAGGCTTCGTTGGCAATAATCATTGCCTCCAGGTTGGCTACTTGATCCATGTACTCCCTGGCTGTCTTGCCTTTTACCCCCTGCTGCCTGACCTCTGCCAGCTTATCTCGGCACATCTTGATAATCCCGTTCTGGCCAATTTGCAACAGCCTTTTGTGGCCATGAGCAGCACCCTCTATAAAGGTGTCTATGTATAGCGGCCCGCTGAAGCCCATCCACTCAGCCAAGTCAGGTGGCAGCCCTGCCAAGACTCGGTCACGGAACGATTTTCCCTTCCAATAGGTGTGAATCTTCTGAAGTTCCTTGGCTTCTTCCTTGCTCACCCTCTGGGCATAGAAGCCCCCAGAGGAAATCGCTGCGTCCAGCCAGATGTAGTCCCACTCTGGGAATGTGGGCAGGGCGCCCGGCGACGAGGCGTAGTTACCTACAATTAACTCATCATCTTCAATGTAGATGGTCATCTTGTCCAGAATATTGGCCACGGCCTTGGCTCGACGGATGACCTCTGGCTCGCCTTCACTCTCCCGGTAACCCTCGGTCAACAAGCGTGCCCGCTCAGGGCATATCTTGGAGAAGGTGCGCAGGTGGGTCTTGATCCCTCTCAGATAGTCCAGTTGACCAGACGTTCGCTCCTCCTTGGTGCATTCTACTGCCTCAGCGGCCACCCCAGGATAGATCCTTCTTGCCCTCAAACGTTGTGTTCGCGAAGTCGATCCGTAAGTTGTTGTGCCTACTGTTGTAGTAGCCATAGCCCAACCTCCTCTGCTGCTATTGGCAGCGTTTCTCTCGAAACAGCAATGCAAGCCCCCTTATTGTTCAGCGATTATGTTCTTACTCAGTATGCCCCATAATGACAGCGACGTCAACCCCGTGAAGTCGTCTGATGTCTCACATGTTTCTGAACGAACTCACAGCTCTGGCGAGGGGAAGGCGGAGCTACGTCGGCCGTGCGATTGCGGGCTCGTCAAAAGGCAACTGAAGCCGCCAAAACAGCCTTCCACGTGGCCGCTGGAGCTGAGTTTCACCGTAACGCCGCCGAAGAGAATCCCAGAAATCACTGCCACCATGGGCCTGCCTGGGTATTTCCATAACACTAAATCCTCAGTCGCTGATTTTGGGCTGCGTTATCAACTTGCACTTATGAATCCCCTTCAGTAAAATGGAGCAGTCTAAGGGACTGTTAGAGTGAGGGCATGATGAGATATCTCGCTGCAGGCCCCGAAAAGGTCTGTCGGTAGCCCTATCTGGAGAGCCGTGGAGACCATAAATATTCCGGTTCTCGTTCTGAACCAAGACTACCAGCCAATAAATATCTGCCGGGTTCGAAGAGCACTAGTCTTGGTGCTTCGAGGCAAGGCTGAGGTAGTAGAAAATGGTTTGGGAACGATACATGCTATCAGCTGTTCTCTTCCCATCCCCTCCGTAGTCCGCCTTGCTTACTCGGTCAGACGTCCTCGGTTTCAGAGGAAGCTAACTCGTTTCGAAGTGTTCAATCGGGACAGACATACTTGCCAGTACTGCAGACGAGAGACCAAAGAGTTGACTTTGGACCATGTTATCCCGCGCAGTCGAGGTGGCCAACATAGCTGGGAAAATGTTGTCAGTTGTTGCTTCTCTTGCAATCGGCGCAAAGCAGGGCGGACGCCAGCAGAAGCAGGGATGAAACTCATCCGAAATCCAGTACCTCCGCCACCGACCAGCTTCTGCGTCCCTTACCAGTACCTCCGCACCTACAGAGAATGGCGTAAGTTCCTTCCAGAAGCTGGCTAGTGCTTGGAGGGCTTCGGTGCTGATTTCCTATCCCCGACTCCAGCAGTAGGCTCTTTTCTTCTGACATCAGCAGCAGGAAACTCCACCGTCACTTGGCTCTCCATCGCCACTGTGACCGTTTCCTTGAGTGGATTAGTCGCCGTCACATTTCCTTCGCCTAAAGGTGTAACTACCTGCTGGCCCACGGGAGGCAATTTCTCCTTCATGGCGCGGTACAAGTCTCTTTCATAGCCAAGGCAGCAAAGCAAGCGGCCGCAGACGCCAGAGATCTTAGCTGGCTCAAGAGAAAGGTTCTGCTCCTTAGCTATCTTGATAGACAAGGGATTGAATTCAGTCAAGAAGGTAGCACAACATAAGGGACAGCCACATTTGCCAATCCCTCCCATTAGCTTCGTCTTATCCCTTGGTCCCACCTGGTGAAGTTCTACCCTGGTCTTTAGAGAAGCCGCCAGCTCCCGAACCAGTTGCCGAAAGTCAACCCTTCCTTCGGCGCTGAAGAAGATTGTAATGTAGCTGTTATCAAGGTTGCTTTCAGCATCAAGCAATTTTACTGGTAGCTGGTACTTCTGAGCCAACTCCTGGCACTTAGAAAGAGCTGCTTGTTCGCTATGCCTCGCCTGGTCTTCCCGTTGTAGGTCTTCAGGGCTTCCCTTACGGAGTACCGGTTTCAGTGGTTCGGTCAGCTGGCTTGCTATTACCTGCTTGGGGGCAATAGCTACTTTACCGATCTTGAGACCGTGTTCCGTCTCCACTACAACACGGTCATTCACCTCTAGCTTGATTCCGCCGGGGTCGAAGTAGTAGACTCTCCCCGCTCGTCTAAAACGGACGCCAACGACACGCTTTTCTTCCGTCACACAGACACCTCGCTCATCCACTATTCTACACGCATTTCCGAGTCATTAGCCAACCTGATTTCTACAGCACGGGCGTGCCCATCAAATCCTTCTGCACGGGCTATGGTTGCCGCCATCGGGCCTATCTTTTCTAGAGTCTCTCTATTTATAGCCAAAACGCTGGTGATTTTGAGGAAATCATCTGTGCCTAGAGGTGAACCAAAGCGGGCGGTGCCGCCTGTAGGTAAGACGTGGCTTGGTCCAGCAACATAGTCACCTATGACTTGTGGCGAGTCCTCGCCAATGAACACAGCTCCAGCGCTTTTGATTCTATCCAGATAGGCCCAGGGATCCCGCATCACCAAAGAGAGATGCTCCGGGGCATAGTAGTTTACTAACTCCGCAGCTTGCTCTATATCGCCGACTACTATTATGCCACCTCGACTTTCCAACGAAAAGCTAGTGATCACCCGCCGCTCCAACCGAGCTAGCCTATCCTCTACCTCCTGACTGACCTTGGTTGCCAGCTCTGGTGAGTTTGTGATCAAGATCGCTGCAGCCAGCAGGTCATGTTCTGCCTGAGCCAGGAGATCAGCAGCACAAAGAGCTGGGTTGGCAGTCTCATCGGCAATGATAGTCAACTCGGTGGGTCCATACAACCCATCGATATCGACTACACCATAGACTAGTTTCTTGGCTAGCTGAACGAAAATGTTCCCTGGCCCACATATTTTGTCCACTTTGGGAATAGATTGGGTACCGTAGGCCAGGGCAGCAATGGCTTGAGCACCGCCAACCTTGAAAATACCGCCAACTTGAGCAATATCTGCCGCCACCAGCGTAGCTGGGGGCACCACCCCTCTCGGCGACGGGACAGTGACGATGACTTCCGGTACCCCTGCTACCTTAGCCGGGATAGCTGCCATCAGCACTGTGGAAGGGTAAGAGGCTGTCCCCCCGGGAACATAGACCCCAACCCTCTCCAGGGGGTAAACTCTCTGTCCCAGGCCTCCCTCACCGAAATCCATCCAGCTTTGGCGCTTATACTTGCTGTGAAACGCCCTGATCCTCTGTGCAGCCAAGTTTAGGGCAGAGACAAGTTCCTGGCTCACCCTGGAATAGGCTTGAGCAATTTCGTCTTTCTTCACCTGCAAGTCAGTTGACTCCACCCCATCAATCCGCCTGTTGTAATCAAAGAGGGCTGAATCGCCCTTGGCACGGACTTCGGCCACGATTCTCTGCACTACTTGCTGTGGGGTCAGCTCCTCATGGAACACTTCCTTGATCTTCTGCTTCAACCCTGCCGGAATCTCTTGTAGCTCCAGCGGAAGCCGTCTCAGTAAGCTAACCTTGGCAGACTCAATATCCGTAATTATCCTCAATCTTCGAACTCCTCAGCATCGTTCTTGTTGGATGTGTACTAAGATAGATAGAAAACACATCTTTTCTTTCGCCACAATGGAGGTTAAGCAAAGGATAGGAAGCCACTCGTCTACCACTTACAAAGCATGTCTCAGCACTACAGTCTCCATGAGAGGAGGCAGTTGATCCTTCTCGAGTTCAGTCTCGCTGGCTTCCGACTTTCGGACATTCTTTCTGCCTTTCAGAAAAGCGTCAACCCCCGCAATGGGATATGCGCATTTGGCCGTCTTATAGTGCATCGGGATGATCACCTTGGGATTCAGGCTGTCGCAAACCGTGGCAGCACCCCTAGCGTCGATCGTGAAGAAACCTCCCACGGGAACCAACAACACGTCCACCGCGCCAATTTCAGCAATCTGCGCCGCCCCCAGTTGATGGCCCAGATCACCCAGGTGGCAGACCTTTATCCCATCCAGACTGAAACAGAAGATGATGTTTGTCCCTCTCTGTCCTCCTTTGGCTTCATCATGATAGCTGGCAATGCCCCTGAAGTCTATTCCCTTCACCTTCTTGTGACCCAGTGCGTTCACCACCTCGGGATTTCCCTTTACCGCAGCTGAATTGTTATGGTCACCGTGATCGTGACTTACCATAACGATGTCAGCCGCCTCCGCTATCCTCCCATACTCAATCCCACCACCCACGGAATAGGGGTCAGTTATCACTTTAAGCCCTTCCTTTGAGGTTATCAAGAACGATGCATGACCTAACCACTTGATTTTCATCTCTTTTGCCTCCCTTCGATGCGATCCCTAAAGACCATAAGTCCCACGCCTGAACTGCACCCCAAATCGGCTGCAAGAGCCAGCCGACAGGTAGAAAACGTACCGTCGTGATTTGCGCGGATCGCTAACCCTACTCCTCGCCCAGGGCCAGAGCAAGATTAACCAGAGTTCGCACTCCCACGCCAGTAGCACCCTTGACAAGGTATCCCTTGTCTTTGTCGCTCATCGAAGTGCCAGCTATGTCCAGGTGAACCCAAGGGGTGTCTTCAACAAATTCGCTAAGGAACTGCGCCGCTGTTATAGCGCCTCCATATCTTCCACCACTGTTCTTGACATCAGCCACGTCGCTCTTGTTGCCCTCTTTGTATTCTTGAAACATTGGCATTTGCCAAACACATTCGCCTGCTGCCTCGGCAGCTTTCATGACCTTGTTGAGAAGTTCCTGGTTATTGGTGAAAGCTCCAGTGCAAATTGTCCCTAGTGCTATCCGGCAGGCCCCTGTCAAGGTAGCCACATCGACCAACAGCGAAAGGCCGCGTTCCCGAGCATAGGATAGGGCATCGGCTAGAATCAATCTTCCCTCAGCATCAGTGGTAACAATTTCAATTGTCTTTCCGTTCATGGCTTTCAATATATCGCCAGGCTTGAGGGCTGCACCACCGGGCAGGTTCTCCGTAGCCGGGATGAGGCCAGTGACATTGATTCTTGGCTTGAGTTCAGCCAGGGCACGCAGGGTAGCGATAACTGCTGCACCACCCGCCATGTCCCCCTTCATATCAGCCATACCCTCTGAGGGCTTAATAGAAATTCCCCCCGAATCAAAGGTTATCCCCTTCCCCACCAAACCCAGCGTTCCCCCCGAGGACGAATCCCCGCTGTATTCCAGAACAATGAACTTCGGCGTCTGGTGACTCCCTTGTGCCACACCCAGCAAAGCCCCCATCCCCAATTGCTGTATCTGCTCACGTTCCAACACAGTGCACTTCAGGTTGTACTGAGAAGCCACTCCTGTGGCCACTCCGGCCATCTCTGTGGGGGTCATAAAGTTGGCTGGCTCGTTAATCATATCTCGGGCAAAATTGGCAGCTTCAGCTACCACTTTGCCGATCTTGCAGCCTCTCTCCAGTTGCGGAAGCTTGTTCTCATCCCTCTCTATGATAAGGAGCTCTTCAATCTCGCCGTTTTCGGATTCCTTGGTGATGTGCTTGCGAAAGGTATACAAGCCCAGTACGGCGCCCTCAGCTATAGCTTGAGCCGAGGCTGATGTTTCAATGCCACCCGCCCCCGTCCCATGCGCGACGGTGGCCACCCTCTTTGCCCTCTTCGTCCGTAGTAAACGGCATGCCTCCGCTACAATACGTCGAACCTTGTCCAGGGTAAACTGCGCCTGCTTGCCCAACCCAGCAACCACTACTCGCCGGGCTGGAATCTTGCCCAGCGTGTGGATCAAGGTCAACTCGCCAAGCTTGCCCTTGATCTCACCAGCCTCAATGAGTTGGGTGATAGCACCATCCAGAGCCCTATTTACCGCCGCCGTAGCGCCACCTGGCTGGCTTACACCTTCAAAAAAGTTCACTATCAGGCCATCAACCTCGATCTTGGTTATGTCGCTACTCACGACCTTCAATTCCATTTTGTCTCCCTTTCCCTCGGGTGACTATTGAGTCAACCTGCGTACCACTCTGTCCAAGGCCGCACCAATGTCTTTGGAGGTATCGACCACAAGATGATTGCGGCGTATCCTCTCGGTTGTGGGTTTCAACCTGTGGTAGACCATCAAATCCGCCTCGGATTGGTCCCCGGGATCAATCTTGCTTTTCCGCCCTTCAAGCCGCTGGCTCACCACCTCTAGAGGTGCATCAATCCGGACAATAACCAGAGTCGCGCCTACGTGATCGGCAATGTGATAAAGCCGCTCACGATGGCGCTCTTCCAGGTTGGTAGCATCTAGTGCCACGTTGGTTCCGCCTTTCAGCAAGTCCTCGACAAGTGTGTAGCAAGCCTGAAACAGTCTGTAGCTTTCCTGGGCGGAGTATCTGGGGTGGTCAAAGAGTAATTTACGCAACCTATCGCTTTCCACAATAACCAGAGGAACCCTTTCTGCCAATCGACGGCAAAAGTGAGATTTTCCCGTGCCAGGCAACCCGCTGACCACCACCAGCGCAGGCTTAGCCACAGGCTCAGGCAGCTTCCCCAAAGCCTCCCTCAGCTTTTCGACATCCGCAATTACCTGGCTTTGTCTCATTTGAGGCCATTATAGGGCATTTCTTCAGCTTTTGAAACGGTCAAAGAGGTTAATTTTGCAGCAAGCGGCTCAAGAGCCAGCCCAGAATGCCAGGAGGTGACTATAGATAGCTGCGATCAAGAAGCGTCCGGCAAAACAGGATGCTTCTCTTGCTTGTTCTTGCCGTCTTCAGGTCTTCACATAGGCCGGCAGTCAGCCGCTTCGTTACTATGAGGAGAAAGATAACAATGCCACCCACTGTTGTTTCCCAAGGCTGATTGGTATACCAGCATCCAACGGGGAACAGGGCGAAACCAGCGAGCATCCCCAGAGGAAGGCTCATGCTGGGGGGGCCGCCAAACTTCAGCCGCTCATCTCTTGATTGCGTCGAATCAAGAACCCGAGGCAACGTTCTGAGGAGAAGGCCCACCAATATAGGCACAAACAGAAAGGGCATCGCCTTGTAGGCTAACGCCGATGCCACGCCAAGACTGGTACTGTTGCCTTTCTCGCCCCGGAACCCGTGGAAAATGGACCACATTAGTCCAACTATCACCGCCAATCCTACGGCCACTACTGTGCCCCTGCCAAAATCGGAAACCTTGTCTACTATCACCACGGCAATACCACCTTTTACCACATCCCAAGCAATACCCGTAAATCCCTCCAGGCGTCCCACCTTATGCCATAGACCGCTATGCATATCCTCTTCTTTGGAAAGGTCATACCCTCGCATTCTGCCAATAAGGTAGACGACGGGGAAGGCTCCGAAAAGGTAAGCTCCGAGCACTACTAGTGTGTCGGTCCACATACTATGGTCTCAAATACCCTTTGCAGACTCCGTTTAGACTACACGCGAGGACGGTGCTCAAACAGGAAATCCCAGGGGTCATCTTCCTGGTTAGCCACCCTGCGTTCCAGTAGTGCCGGTGCCAGAAGCAGAAACAGCATTATCGAAGCCAGGAATACCAGCTTCAGTACACCAACGCTCCCTGCGCTGGAGCAAGCTATGAAGATCAAGACAGCCAGACCGGAAATGAGCAACACTCCGGCCTTCAAACTACGTTGTCTGAACCTATTGAACAATACCACAATACCTGCCAGGGTCAGCAAGCTCAAGGCTATCCACGGTTCCAGGCCACGTAGACCGCTCTCCCCACCACCCAACAAACCGTGCCTCCACTGTGCTGTGATAAACCAGCCAACCAGAGGCGGGAGAGGCAAGGCCATCAGTGTGCCTAGTAACCAGTCGCGCTTCAAAACTTGCAAAAGAATGTGAATGAAGAGCCATAGAATAACAGGGAAATACATGACTAGCAACAGCCATACCCACCAGGAAGAGGTGAGAGTATTCGAGCCTAACGCCTTCTGCAATAGAACCAACCCAACTACCAACAGGGGCATGAGCGCATAGCCTAGCCAGGTAAAGAACCAGGTAGGTTTGTTATGCTGCCACCCGTACACAGCTATGCCAGCAGTGGATATCACGATGATCATCAGCCAGCCTATGTTCGCCCACTGGTTGAAAGCAAAGAGCAGAGCAAAGAGAATGTGGGGCAAGGCAGCTACTAAAGTCTGAACCCAGTTGCTGGTATTATGCACCTCATTCAACTCATCGCCCACCGTAGCAAAGGAACCAAAAGACTCGGCTGCTATCTTGGTCGCCTCCTCCTCTGAAAGCCCTGCCCCTTGCAGTTCCTCCACCTGATCTTCAAAATGGGTGTACAACTCACTGAGAACCTCTCTGCTTTTCGAGGAGTCAAGTCTCAGTCTTGCTCTTAGGCTGTTCAAATAGCGTTTAGGCTCAGTCAACACCCGCCGTCACTCCCTAGCCTGTTGTCGGCTGCATCACCAGATTAACTGCCGTAGAGAAGCCTCGCCA
The DNA here is from genome assembly GCA_016876035.1 of Chloroflexota bacterium. GTDB lineage: Bacteria > Chloroflexota > Dehalococcoidia > UBA2247 > RBG-13-53-26 > VGOE01. The sequence continues at coordinate 12,831 of VGOE01000008.1, read as the reverse complement.
CTCAGCCACCCTTTCCTCCAGCAGCTTTCGACCCTTGTCAGTCAAATAATAGTACCGCCTCTCTTTCCCCGAAGGTAATCGCTCCCAGGAACCTTTGACCAGCCCAGCTACCTCCAGGCGGTGGAGAGCCGGATACAGAGTACCCTCTTTGAATCTGAAGTAACCCTGGCTCCTTTCCTTAAGCTCTTTGATGATTTGGTAACCATACATCGGCTGCTTTACCAATAAAGACAAAAGCAGGGTATCCGTGTTCCCTTTCAACAATTCCCGTCCATAGCTCATGTTTCTCTCCCTCTTTTCTGGTCTCTGTCTCTGGCAACGTCCAGAATATCACAACTGCTTCACTTCAGGCAAGATACATCGCCCTTTTGGGAAATTACCACCAGACACAACACTAATTCTCAGTATAGAAGGCAAGGCCCAGGACCCCGCTCCCGGTACAGTAGCCCATTACGGGACTAAACTCGGTGAGCCACGCCTCAATGCAATCAAATTGCGCTCGCACACGTCCCATAAGCCTTTCGCCCTCCTCCTGTGCGTTGGCATGGTGAACCGCCACGTGCACGGGCTTTGTACCTACCTTTCTGCGCATTACCTTCAGCAGTAGATCAACCCCTTTCTCTTTGCTTCTAGTCATGCCGTTGAAATGAGCTACGCCGTTTCCCCAGCTTAGCACTGGCTTAATACTAAGCCACGCGCCGACCTGAGTGGCTATTTTCGGTATCCGTCCCGTTCGATAGGCATGACGAATGGTTTCCAGAACAAACACCAGCTCCACTCTTTTCTTCAGTTCCTCCGCCGCTTCAATAGCCTCTACCAGCCCCTTTCCTTCCGCTGCAGCTCGAGCAGCAGCGAGGACAACAAAGCCCTCTGCTCCGGTAACTATCCCAGAATCCAACACCTCAATAGTAGTACTAGCCAACTCCCCCTTTACTTGCTCTCTAGCAGCGACGGCAGTGTTATACAGCGTACTCATTTTGGCCGAAAGGGTGATGCAGAGGATGCTGTCGGCACTCTTGCTCAGCATACGGTAAGCCTGCGCAAAATCTTCAGGTGGTGGGGCGGCAGTCGAGAACCGGTCGGGTGCCTTCTCCAGCAGTTGATAAGCCTCAGCAGGGCTTATGTCTAACCAGTCACGATACGCCCGGCCATCGAAATAGATGTTAGGCGTAACCAAGTAGATTCCGTACCTCTCCACCATGTCTCTCGGCAGGCAAGCTATGCTATCCGCAATGATCGCCACCTTGCTCATAGAATCATAGAATCCTTCGCGCCTCACAAATCGTATTACTACGTGAGCCCTGATGTCAACGCCTAGTTAGCGCCTCAGTGTAAAGCTGGCTCATGAATACGACCTGCCTTTCTGCACACACCGGTGCATGGGTAAACTCGCAGCCACTCATTGTACAGGCGATGTCGGGCTGTCAAGCCCGACACGTGACTCCAGCCATTTCTTCTTCTGGGCTATCCTCGTCTCCTCGTTGGTTGTCTGATAGCTTCCCAGAAAAGACTGCTTCATGGTGGCGAATGTGCCCTCTAGGATAGCCTTCCTTATCCGTTCTGTTAAGCTGATAATGAAATGCAGGTTGTGAATCGTGGCTAGCCTGTATGCCAAAAGCTCTCTCGACTTGAACAAGTGATGTAGATAGGCGGCTGAAAAGTTGTGGCAGGTGTAGCAATCACACCGGTTATCAATAGGGCCGGTCATATCCTTGTAGCACACATTCTGAACATTGTGCCTGCCCAACATGGTGAACAGGCTGCCGTTGCGAGCGGTGCGGGTGGGCAGAGCACTATCAAACATGTCCACCCCTCTGGCCACGCCCTCAAAGATGTCCTCCGGTGAACCCACCCCCATAAGGTATCGGGGTTTGTCCTTGGGAAGGCAAGCTACCGTTTCCTCCAGCACAGCCAGCATCGCTTCCTTCGGTTCGCCCAGGCTCAAGCCACCGATACTATAACCGGGAAATCCTAGCGAAGTGAGAAAACAAGCCGACTCCCGTCGTAGTTCAACAAGGGTGCCGCCTTGTACAATACCGTAAAGGGCCTGCCCTTCTCGATGATGATTCCTCAGGGACCTTTCCGCCCAGTGGTGCGTCCTTCGCATGGCTTCAAGAATGAGGTTTTGATTATTGCTGTAGGGAGGGCATTCGTCCAGGGGCATAATGATGTCGGCCCCCAGTTTCTCTTGAAGCTGTATCACCAACTCGGGAGTGAAGAAGTGTTCACTGCCATCAATGTGCGACCTGAAAGTGACACCCTCATCAGTAACCCGCCGTAGCGACACCAGGCTAAATATCTGATAGCCGCCGCTATCGGTGAGGATAGGCCCCCCCCACGACATGAGGCGGTGCAGCCCGCCGACCTTCTCGACAACCTCCGTTCCTGGTCTGAGATAGAGGTGATAAGCATTGCCTAATATGATGGTCGCCCCGATCATCTTAAGGTCGTCTGGGGTGAGCGTTTTGACTGCTCCCTGGCTGCCTACCGGCAGAAATACTGGGGTGGGCACTGTTCCATGTGGCGTGGAAAGCAACCCCGCTCGTGCTTCCGTTGCGGGACAAGACTTCAGTATTGTGAAACTGTGGCTCACTGCCTTAGCAAGTCTCTAGCAATGATGGCCCGCTGTATCTCGGACACTCCAACATAAAGCTCTGTCATCTTGGCATCCCGATACATCCGCTCAACAGGCATGGTCTTCATCGTTCCATACGAGCCGTGAACCTGCATCGCCATACGGGTTACCTCTACGGCCATTTGGGAGCAAAAAAGCTTGGCCACTGATGAGGTATGTCTGACACTCTCTCCCTTATTCCGGAGGAAAGCCGTTCTATAGGCTAGCCATCTGCCCGCCTCTATCCTGGCAGCCATCTCGGATATGAGCCATTGGATGGTTGGCATTTCAGCGATGGGCCTGGAATAAGCGCAGCGCTGTTTAGCATAGTCAATGGAAAGATCGAGAGCAGCCTGCGCTACCCCAACGCCTTGAGCAGCCACTCCTATCCTTTCAACACTTATAGCTTCCAGCATAATCTCGAAGCCCGATCCTTTGGCCCCCAGCATGTTGTCCTGAGGTATCCGTACACCATCCAGGTAAATGACAGAGGTCCCCAGGCCCCTCAGCCCCAAGGTTTCGCAGGGCTCTCGCAGCACAAACCCGGTTACCGCCGTCGGAACAATGAAAGCGCTTATTCTGGCGGTCTCATCCTTGGCGAAGACAGTGGCTACTGAGGCTACAGGGGATACAGCGATGAAATTTTTCTGCCCTTCAACAACATATTCATTGCCCACTGGCTTTGCCCTGGTAGTCACCGCTTTCGGGTCTGAGCCAGTGCCTGGCTCCGTGAAGCAAAAGCAGCCGAATACTTGTCCGGTGGTTAACGGAACAAGGAACTCCCGCTTCTGGCGCTCGTTGCCGAACCGGAAGAGACTCTCCTCAGACAGGGCACTGACTGCCACAATGGCCCCAGCCGTCATGGAGGCCTGGCAAAGCTGCTCCACCACCAGAGAGTAGGCTACATAGCCAGCACCGCTGCCCCCATATTCAGAGGGGTAGGGTAGGCCATAATAGCCCATCCCACCCATTTCGAGAGCCAGTTGCAGCGGGAACTGACCACTGCGATCAATCTCCATTGCCTGTGGCAGAACTGCCCGCTGGGCAAATTCCCTGGCTGCCCTTTGAATCATCTTTTCCTGTTCGCTGAGGTCAAAATCCATAGTAGGCCGTGCCTCGTCCTCTTATAGTATGATGCTACACTTTAGGCCTGAGAGCTACAGAGAAGTCAGGGGTTTTGCGCTTCGCCTTCCCCAAGGCCAATCAGAGATATCTGGTTGTTGGTATAAATACACAGGTCAGCGGCGATTTCCATGCTGACGCGGGCTACCTCTGCTGCGGGGAGGTCCGAATATCGCAGCAACGCTTTGGCGGCAGCCTGGGCATAACCCCCTCCTGAACCTATCCCGATCACGTCGCCGTCAGGTTCTATCACATCACCCTCGCCGGAGAGAAGCAGCGTGTCCTTTCGGTCAGCGACGACCAGCCAGGCCTCGAGGCGACGCAGCACCCGGTCAGTCCGCCATTCCTTAGCCAGCTCTATAGCTGCCCGTCTCAGTTGCCCGCCATGTTTCTCCAGTTGACTCTCAAATCTTTCGAATAGGGTGACGGCATCAGCCACCGATCCGGCGAAGCCAGCGATTACCTGGCCGTGGTATAGGGTACGCAGTTTATTGGCCCCCTGTTTTAAGACGACATCACCAGTGGTGACCTGCCCATCGCCAGCTAGGGCTACGTGCCCACCCCTCCTTACGGCCAGAACTGTTGTCCTTCTTATGCTCTTTTGCATCACTGAATCTCTGCCCTCCATGACTCCCGGCAACACACGAATCTCCCAACACCTTCTGAAACTCGTAACACACGCCGCAGGTATTGCTCTACTGTTAGCTTTGACTTATCTATCGCCGGCTCCCTCCTGAAGGACTCAGCAGGCCCTCAAGTATTCTTGCCACTTGTTCGGGAGGCACGTCATTCCGAATCACCGCCTGGCCAATATCTGTCAGCAATACCCAGCGGATGGCTTTCTCCCTCACCTTCTTGTCGAGCTCCATCGCCCTCTGGATTGCGGCCAATTCCACGCCCGGGCAAGAGGTGGGCAAGCCAAGCTTTTCCAGCAGCGCAGACTGTCGTTCCACAGCCTCCCATGGCAACAGACCCAGGTCATGACTCAGTCGAGCCTCGCCCACCATGCCGATAGCTACCGCCTCACCGTGAAGAAACCGCTGATAGTTCGTCGCTGCTTCCAAGCCATGGCCGATGGTATGGCCGTAGTTCAGTATAGTACGTCTTCCTCTTTCTCTTTCGTCTTCGCTGACAATCCTTGCTTTGATAGCTACGCTGTGCCTTATGGCCTTGGTCATGATGTCTGGCTCCATTCGTGCGAGTCGTCCAGCGTTACGCTCCAGAAAGGCAAAGAAATCAGCGTCAAGGATTAGTCCATGCTTGATTACCTCCGCCCATCCCGAGACTAGCTCACGGCGGGGTAAGGTGGTTAGCGCCTGAACATCACCTACCACCAGCTTTGGTTGATAAAAGGCACCAATAAGATTCTTCGCCTGGGGATGGTTAACTCCCGTTTTCCCACCGATAGAAGCGTCCACCATAGCCACCAGGCTCGTGGGGATCTGCACCAGAGGCAAGCCACGCAGAAAGGTAGCCGCCACAAAACCCGCCAGGTCACCAATCACTCCACCGCCAAAGGCAATAATGAGATCGCCTCTCTCAGCCCGATGCTCCACCAGCCAGTCATAGATCCTGGTGGCGGTGTCGAGGCTCTTGTTAGTCTCCCCAGGGGGAACCGTGAAGGAATGGACAGTGAACCCAGTGTCCTCCAGACTCTTGGTGACCCTGCCTCCATAGATGAAAAAGACTGTTTCGTCACTGATAATGAAGGCCGTACCAGATAGTCCCGCCCGCTTCACTTCCTCACCCAGTTTGTAAAGCAACTCCCAGCCTACAAGAACACGATAGTGTTCAGTGCCGGTGATAACTTCGCCAGCCAGGCTATCTGTCCCGCCGTGGGCGTTGCTCCCGGGTAGAGCGCGCTTCCAGTAGTGCCATCCCCGAAGCACCTCCTGACTCACCTCCTCCAGGGTCAGATTGTCGGTATGCACTGTCCAATCAGCAATAGCATAGTATGGCCGACGTTGTTCCTTTAGATCAATGATGCGCTGAAGATGATCCGGCGCATTCAGGAGGGGCCGAAGGGGCTGGGAGCTTTTCACATCGGTCAGCAAGCGCTGGTGTATGGTCTCTGGCGCAGCTTCCAGGCATACTACAAAACCACCCGCTTTCATTAGTTCCCGGTTTCTGGGGTCGATGATGGCTCCGCCACCGGCAGAGATCACCACTCTTTCCTTACCACATGACCAGATCAACACCTTCCTTTCTATCTCTCGGAAATGTTCCTCTCCATCTTCGGCGAAGATGTGCTCGATGCTCTTACCAGCTCGCCGCATTGTTTCGTCATCGGTGTCTACCTGATCCCAGCCGAGGCGCTTGGCCACTTCCTGCCCCACCCTGGACTTCCCCGTGGTGGAGAAGCCAATCAAGATAATTCGGTTACCAGATGCTTTACCCACTCGACTCCTTCCCGCAAATCATGCCTTCCCAGCGCTTCGGGATATTGCAAACCGCTTTCGAGAATCACACAGCAAGAGCGACTACTTGACACTATCGCTCTCAGAATGTGAGGAATGTCCACCCAACCGTCTTCGGGGTTCTGAGCAGGGTGCACTGGGATGTGGCCAAAGTAAAGATAGTCGTCAATATCCCTGTTGTTCCACAGGTGAATTGAGCCGACGGAAGGCGCTAGCCGCTCGGCGAATTCGTACAGATCAAACCCATCTCGTTGCGCCGCTATGTGCATGTGACCAGTATCAAAGCAGTAGCGCAGCCCGGGGAAATTGCGACTGACCTCTAAAAGGAAATCCGAATTCAAGAAGGGGCTGGGGCCAAAACCCTCCATGTGGATTGGTATGCCGTGTTTCTCACTGATCTCTGCCAGATCAAGAGCACTTTGCCAGGCAATTTCCTGTTGCTTTACATAATCCATGCTGCTGCCATCAGTGGAAGATGGTGCCGGGAAATGCACCACCACGTAGTCAGCCCCAAAATCTTCCGCCATCTCCATCGTTTGCTGTACCATTTTCAGGCTGAGCTGCCTTTTCTCTGCGTCGATGTCGCAAAGAAAGGAAATAGTTGGAGGGCTAGGATACCAGGGCACCTTTACCAGGGGTGCGTGAATGCTCGCAGCCAGATTATGCCGTCCTACCTCTTTCTTCAGCTCTGGCAAACTATGGGGTGGAAAATGGTAGAACTCCCCGCGCTGCAACCCGTTGGAAGTTATCACCATCTCCAGTTGCCCGAGGTCATGGCAATGGAAGCCAAGTCTGTTCATTTTGGTTCCTGGATGGACTTTAGGTAGCCCTGATAGTTACGCCTGGTTTCCTTCAGGTTATCCCCGCCAAATTTCTCCAGCAAGGCGTCGGTCAAGACGATAGCCAGCATCGCTTCCCCTATCACCCCTGCCGCCGGTACAATGCACACGTCGCTGCGCTCGAAATGGGCCTCCACGGTTTCTCTGGTAGACAGGTCTATTGTAGGCAGAGGCTTCCTCAGAGTAGGCACAGGCTTCACAGCGGCCCTTACTATGATGGGTTCGCCGTTGCTTATCCCTCCCTCAATACCGCCAGCATGGTTTGTAGCCCTCTGCCACCCATAGGTTGAACCCTCTTTCACCCGGATAACGTCATGAGCTTGGGAACCTCGCATATCGGCCATTTTGAAGCCGGACCCGATCTCGACTCCCTTTACTGAAGGGATACTCATTATTGCCTGCGCTATCTTGCTGTTCAGTCGCCGCTCCCAGTGCACATGGCTTCCCAGTCCAACAGGCACACTTGTGGCCACAATCTCAAGAACCCCTCCCACCGTGTCCCCCCCAGAGGCAGCGTCATCAATGGCCGCCATCATCGCCTTTTCTGCCTCTTTGTCCGCACAGCGGAGAGCCGATTTCTCCACCACCTCCCAGTCGATAGGCCCTTGGAGTCTGGCCCAGACGCCTCCGATGGCCATTGTGTGGCTGCGAATGCCTATGCCGAACTCCTCTAATAACCGGCGAGCCACCGCGCCTGCAGCTACCCTGGCAGCAGTCTCCCGCGCACTGGATCGCTCCAGGATAGGACGTATATCGTTCAGACCGTATTTGGTGACCCCGGCCAGGTCAGCGTGCCCCGGGCGAGGCCGGGTCAATGGCTCTGCTTTCTTTTCGAGTGGGGATGTGCTCATAACTTCTTTCCAGTTTTCCCAATCCCTGTTCCAAATCAGCAGGCCGATGGGGCTTCCTATGGTAAATCCACACCGCACTCCTGACAGGATCTCTGCCTTGTCCTCCTCTATCTTCATGCGGGCACTTCTTCCATATCCACCCTGGCGCCTTTTCAGGTCGCGGGCAATATACTCCTCGTCCAGAGGCAAGCCAGCCGGCATCCCCTCAACGATTACGGTGAGCGCCTTGCCATGCGACTCACCAGCAGTAAGAAAACGAAAATCAGCCATACAGCCTCATACGATTAGGCCAGAAGAGGAGGATTTCCTCCTACCTTCAAGCTCCTGATTCCATCCTTCCTTTACTGTTCTACAGTCCTCTCTCGCCTTGTGGAGGAGAATAAGGGAGCAAATTCCCTCTCACCTAATCTCTTCAATCAGGGGAGGGAGAAAGAATCTGTTCCTTCCATCCCTATAACATCCCTCGCCGCCTGCGCCAGATGCTCCGGTACCATAACTCTGGCTTCACCCAATCCATCAACTGTTATACCGAAGACCAGGCCAGCGCTTTCATACTGCAAAATCGCTGGAACGCCCTCACTGACTAAGCGCGACTTGATCAACTCGGCTACCATGCGCTCGCCAACATAAACGGCAGTTAACTTTGATTCTTCTGGCAAGAACAGCCCCTAATCCAGTGATTCCCTGGCTCGCTTCAACATGATGTCAACAGGAGCCTTCCTGTCTGTCCACATCTCGAAAGAGGCCGCGCCCTGATAGACCAGCATAGACAGTCCCCCTAGAACCCTCGACCCTGCTTTCTTAGCTTCCCTCAATAGCGGCGTCTCTATAGGATTATATACTAAATCGCACACCAGGGCATTCCCCGGCAGCGCCCCCCCCCTCAGAGGACTCTTGTCCTCTGTCGGACTATGCTTCATCCCCACAGAAGTGCAGTTGACCAGCAGATGGCAACCAGACAGCGCTTCGCCCGATTCAGCTTCTTCCCAGGGTAGAACGATTATTTCTACCCGTGCCCCAGCACCTTCCCGTATCACACTTCCCAGACACTCCGCCCTCCCCAGGGTGCGGTTGATGATAGTCAGGCGGCTGACGCCCTCCGTCACCAGGGCGAAGGCCACCCCTCTGGCAGCGCCCCCAGCGCCCAGAAGGACAGCCCACTTACCCCGTGGCTCGAATTGGCCATCACCTCGTAAGGCCCTCACAAAGCCAGGGGCGTCTGTGTTATAGCCCAACAGTCTGCCATCCCTCTGCACGATGGTATTCACCGCCCCTATCTGCCGCACAACCTCATCTACCTCGTCCAGGAGAGGCACCACCACTTCCTTATGCGGTATGGTTACATTCGCCCCCAGGACTGAAGGCTGACGAAGACGGTTTACCGTTGCTTCCAGATGAGATGCCTCTACTTCCCATTTTTCGTAGCGGATGTCTAGCCCATAGAAATCGAAGGCCGCTTGCTGGAAGGCCGGCGAAATAGAATGTTGTAATGGATACCCAATGAGGGCTACAAGCTTGGTCATGACAGGAACCACCACCTCTCACGAGGGGCACAGTCTCTGGGATAGCCTCCAAAAACTGGATACGGGACTATTCGCACCCGGAGCGTGCCCTGTCCAAATACCCTTGCAGGATGAGCGTTGCCGCCGCTGCGTCTATCTTCCCCTTTCTCTCCCCCTTGCCAACGCCAGCCTCTCTCATGCGCCGCTCTGCGCCCACCGTGGATAAGCGCTCATCCCAGGTTTCTATAGGAATCTCAAGATATAAGGAAAGCGTCTGCAAGAAACCTTGAACCCGCTGTGCTTGCCGTCCCAAACTGCCGTCCATAGAATATGGGAGCCCGGCCACAATGCGGCCTACCTCATGCTGACGGACCAACTGGCAGATAGCCTCCGCCGCAGCTTCTGTACTGGTCACAACGACCCGCGTCAAAGGGCTGGCCAGGATTCCGCTAGGGTCGCTGAGAGCCACCCCAATCCATCGCTCCCCGATATCCAGCCCCAGAACACGGCCCACTCCCATGTTATTATCCACTTCTCTTCCACTTCCCCGAGTCTTTATCATAATGAACAGCAATGATCTTTGGGACGGTCCTAAGCGCCTCATCCAGCTTGCTGGCATCTTTGCCACTGCCCTGCCCTAACTCAGCCCTCCCCCCTCCCCCACCTCCCGCCACCTTCGCCACCTGCTTCACAAGGTCTCCAGCATGAAATCCCTTGGCTACCAGGTCAGGGGTGACCATAGCCACAAAGCTGGGCTTGTCGTTGTGGACTGTGCCCAATACAATCACGCCGCTCTTCAAATGCTCCTTCAATCTGTCTCCCGCCTCCCGCATGGCTTCTGGACTCACGGCTGACATTTTCGCTGACAAAACGTTGATGCCTGCAATTGACTCAACCTGAGATAGCAGTGAATCGGCTTCTCGGCGTGCTAGCTTGCGTTCCAGGTCCAGCGCCCGCTTGCGTTCCCGATCCAGCTCCTGGAGAAGAGCAGAGACCTTCTCCGCCACCTGCTCAGGCATGGTCTGGAGCTGGTGTGCCGTTGCTTCCAGAACAGAAATGTGTTCTTGGAAGAATCTTTCCGCCCCTCTACCGGTGACCGCCTCAATACGCCGCGCCCCTGACCCAATGCTGCTTTCGCTGAGAACATGGAACAGGCCTATCTCACCGGTGGATCGAACATGGGTGCCACCACACAGCTCAATGCTGCAAGGAGGTTCGCCGACCTGTACCATTCGAACTACATCTCCATACTTCTCCCCAAAGAGGGCGATAGCACCTCTGGCTTGAGCTTCGCTGTGGGGTATCTCCGCCACTATTACTGGCAGATTCTCCCTTACGCTCTCATTGACCAGGTGCTGAATCTCCGCTAATTGCTCCGGGGTAATCCCCACAAGCTGAGTGTAATCAAATCGGAATCTGTCCGGAGCTACCAGAGAGCCGGTCTGGTGGACATGCTCCCCTAGAACTTTCCGCAAGGCAGCTTGAAGCAGATGAGTCGCCGTATGGTTGCGAGCGATATCAAGACGGCGAGTTAAATCAACCTCGGCATCCACAAGGTCGCCTACAGAGAGATAGCCCTCTTTCACCTTGCCTATATGAGCCACAAGGTCTGGGACAGGTCTTGTGGCGTAGCTAATAGTTACCTTGCCTGCCGGGCCACGAATCTCGCCGCTATCTCCTACCTGCCCTCCCATCTCACCGTAGAAGGGCGTCTCTTCTAGAATCACCTCTGCGTCTTGACCTTCGGCCACCATGTCCACCGACTTGCCGTCGACCCGCAGACCAACAACAGAGGTTCGATGCCTTAGCTTCTCATAGCCGACAAACTTCGTGCCACCGGGGGCGCCAACTAAGATACTCGGTGTCCCAAAAACCTCGGAACTTAATATGCTCTTTGGACTAATCTTTTGCGCTGCCCGTGCTCTCCCCCGCTGACGCTCCATCTCCTGTTCGAATCCCTCCAGGTCAACCGAAAAACCGCGCTCCGCCACTACCTCTGCAGTTAGCCCATCAGGGAAACCATAGGTATCATACAGCATAAAGATATCTTTCCCGGCTATCCTCTTCTTCCCTTTTGTCTCAGCTTCCTCCATTATCCTCTCTAGCCAGTTGAGTCCGGTATCCAGCGTTTGACCAAATCTCTCCTCTTCCAGACCGATGACCTGAAGGATAAGCTCTTTGTTTCTCGCCAACTCGGGGTAGAGACGCCCCATCTTATCAACAACTATGTTGGCCACCCCATTGAGGAAAGGCTCATTCAATCCCAACTTCCTCCCAAACAGAGCAGCTCGTCTCAGCACACGGCGCAGCACATAGCCCCTCCCCTCGTTGCTCGGAAGAACCCCGTCAGCGATGAGAAAGGTTATGGCCCGGCTGTGCTCGGCCACTATCCTGATGGCCCGGTCTGCCGCCTCATCCTCACCGCACCTCTTTCCAGCTACGTCGGCTACTCTGGCAACTATGGGTGCGAACAGATCGGTTTCATACACCGACCTCTTGCCCTGTATTACTGTTGCCGTCCGCTCCAGCCCCATGCCAGTATCTATATTAGGCTTAGGCAGCAGCGTGCGTTTCCCTTCTTTATCCTGGTTGTACTGCGTGAAGACCAGATTCCATATCTCGGAGAAGCGAGAGCAATCGCATCCCGGCACACAGTCGGGTCTGCCACAGCCGAATTCCGGCCCAAAATCGTAGTGAATCTCACTGCACGGGCCGCAGGGGCCTGAATCACCGGCTGGTCCCCAGAAGTTGTCCTTCTCATCCCGCCGCACAATCTTCCCAACCGGGACTCCTATCTCTCGCCAGTACTGGAAAGCCTCGTCGTCGTCCAGAAAGACGGTGATCCACAAGCACTCCGGTGGCAACTTGAGCTGCTGGATGACGAACTCCCAGGCCCATTCAATGGCCTCCTTTTTGAAGTAGTCCCCCACGCTGAAGTTCCCCAGCATCTCAAAAAAGGTAAGGTGGATGTTATCCCCCACCGAGTCGATGTCGCTGGTGCGAAAGCACTTCTGACAGGAGGCCAGGCGGGGGTTGGGTGGGATGGCTAAACCCAAAAAGTAGGGCTTAATCTGCACCATCCCCGCAGTAGTTAGCAAAAGGGTAGGGTCATCCCGAGGCACCAGAGATGAGCTAGGGATAACAGTATGCCCCTTGCCTTCAAAGAACTGGAGAAAAGCCTTCCTGATTTCGTCACCGGTCACTGGTCACACTCAACGGCTGATCAATCTTCTGCTAGTGGAGTGCTATCATAATAACCCTATCCTTCTTGGGAAGGACGGAATCCACCTCATAGTGTCAGGTCACTTGGCCTTTTTCATCTCTTCGACGTCTGGCACAAGTATATTAGAAAAGTTAGACCTGAGCAAGACTGTACAGCCTGTCATTGAGGTAGCGTAACATATTGTGTGTAAAAAGAGGGGGGCGTATCCTTCTAGAGATAAGAGAAAGATATCTTAGAAAGGAGGACGCCCCATGGTACAGGTC